>CAYVRW010000024.1:0-26678 GCA_964453575.1 uncultured Coxiellaceae bacterium
AAGAACAATCCAATTGCATGTTGACCCTTTGGAATGGCCAGCCTTTAGGTGTAGTTCCTCCTAATTTCGTTGTATTGAAAATCGTTGAAACCGATCCAGGTGTGCGCGGCGATACTTCGGGTGGCGGCGGTAAACCTGCGAAGTTAGAAACAGGCGCAGTCGTTCGAGTACCGCTATTTATACAAGAAGGCGAGTTAATTAAAGTCGATACCCGTGATGGGGTTTATGTTTCAAGAGCTAAAGAATAATGCATTGGCAGCCCACTGCTACGATTGGGACTTTACGAATGCGCGCCGACATCATGGCTCGCATTCGAGAGTTTTTTAAAAAACGTGATGTGCTAGAAGTTGAAACTCCCTTAATTGCGGCAGCTACTGTCACTGATCCTCATATAACAAGTATTCCCGTTGTTCATTCCAAAGAGAAAATTTTTTATCTTCAAACCTCTCCCGAATATGCGATGAAGCGATTGTTGGCTGCGGGTAGCGGTTCTATTTTTCAATTAAGCAAAGCTTTTCGACAAGATGAAGTGGGACGATTACATAATCCTGAGTTTACTATGTTGGAATGGTATAAGATTGATTTCGATCATCATGCCTTGATGGATGAAATGCAAGATTTTTTTAAAGAAGTGTTTGCCATACCTAAAACGCATCGCTTAACGGTGGCGCAAGTTTTTGAAACATATTTGCATATTAATCCACATACAGCGACCGTCGATGAATTAAAAATATCTGCAAAAAAACATAATATCCATGCGAATCTTGGCGATGAAAAGAATGCATGGTTAGATATTTTATTTACCCATGTGATAGAACCACAGTTAGGCTTGGATTATCCTGTTTTTATTTATGATTATCCTGTATCACAAGCCGCTCTTGCAAAAATTCGTCATGAAAATCCACCCGTTGCTTCACGGTTTGAAGTTTATTATAAAGGTGTGGAGCTTGCGAATGGATTTCATGAATTGCAAAATGCTGATGAACAGCGTGCAAGGTTTGAAAAAGATTTGCAATATCGTGCCGAGCATCATATGGAAAGAGTACCCATCGATGAACATTTATTATCTGCTTTGCGACAGGGGCTGCCTGATTGTGCGGGTGTTGCCATGGGGATAGATAGGTTAATTATGTTAGTATTGGGTAAAGAAAAGATTGTGGATGTGATGAGTTTTCAGGGGTTGTAAATCAAAAATTACCCCGCCTTTTTGAATTTGTCAGGCGTTATAGATAATTTATACCCGAGACCTTTTAAAATCAGGCCAAATGTATCAAGCGTAGGGTTTCCTTTTTCAGATAAAATATGATAAAGATTTTGACGGTTTAGGTGTGTTTTTTTTGCAAGTTCTCCGACTCCGCCTCTTGCTTCTGCTATATTTCGTAATGCAACAAGAAGTGTGTCAGCATCACCATCTTCTTGATATTCTTCCATGGCTATTCGTAAATACAAATCGGCTTCTTTCGAATTTTTAAGGGATTCAATGAGTTCATCATGATAACTAGCAGTATTTTTTAAAATTTTGGCTTTACTCATCGCTGCGTTCCTTTAATTCTTGCCAATAGGCTTTAGCTAATTTGATATCTTTTTTCTGACTGTTCTTATTTCCACCGCAAAGCAAAATAATTAGGGTATCACTCCATTCAGCTATATAAATTCGATAGCCGGAACCAAAAAATAATCGTAATTCAGATACACCATCACCCACGGGTTCACAATCACCCAAATTTCCTTGCTCAACACGGTCTAACCGACGCCTTATTCTCAATTTCGTAATAGGGTCTTTTATACTATTTAGCCATTTTAAAAATGGAATCTCTCCAGATGGCGTAATATAATTTCTCAATATTTTTGGTGTAGCTTTATTCATTAAGCCTCTTTGTACAATTGTCGTATATAAACGACATAATGTCAACTATAATATCGGGTAATCCGGCCAATTTAGCATAGGTCAAATTTAACATATTGATTTATAGTTACAATTTCTTCGGCTCTTTCATCACAACGCGATATATCCATCCGCATAATAAAACAGTAACAAGTATTCCAAAAAAGCTCGCCAGATAATGCAAATGATCCGGCATGATTTTTAAGGCATTTGAGCTTTGCTTCAAGGCAAATGGAATCGCTAATAACACACCCATAATGGAAGAACCTGCAACAATACCGCAAGCAAGAGTGAGACCACGATGTTTGTGTTGCGTAATAACATTTTCATTACCGACTTTTTTGATAGGATAACGTTTATTGAGTTTTACATAAACGATGTGCGAAAGTACACCGCCTATGATAACAGGCACAGAACTGTCTAAAGGTAAATAAATCCCTACGCCGACCGCGAGCACAGGTAATCTGCCGCCAAATTGTTTTAAGATTTGGTCTATCACCATGCAGATGACAGCAATGACAGCCCCCAGACTAATCATGGACCATTGCAAATTGTGCGCATAAACGCCTTGAGCAACAGCAGCCATAAGTCCAGCTTGCGGTGCTGCAAGCATTTGGCTTTTATCCATGCCTGGACGTGGAAAGACGCCGCCAATCCCATAAGCATTATATAAAAGATCAAGAATAGGCGGGACAACAAAGGCAGCAGCAATCACACCTAAAATAAGCATGACTTGTTGTTTCCAAGGCGTGGCACCTAGCATTTGACCGACTTTTAAATCTTGCATGGTATCATTAGCGATGGCAATGCCGGCACCAATAATGACGGTGCTGCCAACACCTAAGATAACACCGAGCAATTCTTTTCCTTCAATGCCGCCATTGATGCCGAACAGAGCAAGAAATAACATGCATAAAATACAAAGTGATGCGACGAGTAATCCTGAGACAGGCGTATTAGTTGCGCCAATTAAGCCTGCAAAATAAGCAGCAATCGAACAAAATACAAAGCCGCCCAATAAAATATAAATAGCACCAAAGGCAGAAAGCACAATGCGAAAATTATGAGAAATGTCACTGTGCTGCGGAATGATAGATAATGAAATAAATAAAAAAATCGGAATAAGCAGCAGTATTAATCCCCAAAAAACATATTGAATAGGAATATCACGCTCAGTACGAATGATGGATTGTCTACCCATTTTTTTGACATTTTTGATGGAATCAACCGATGTTAAAATACTTTGTGTGATAGGTTTAATTAAGGTAAATATAGTCCATAAACCTGCTACTAACATGGTGCCCACACCAATGTAACGTATGTGCGAGCGCCACATTATCATGGCGATATCAGAAGCAGTGTCAGCGGTCGCAGGCAAGCCAAAAAACCAGGTTATAGCAGGAATGCCTGCAATCCAACCCAGTATGACGCCCACTAACATGCTAATAGAAACATTGATTCCTACGATATATCCTGCTGCAATCAATGCGGGTGATAAACCTAAACCAAAACCATAAATTGTATTGGATGTTTTGAACCAATAATAAAAATTATCAGTAAGCACTTGGAAGCCCGTTTGACATAAGGAAATCGCAGCACCGATAAGACCACCAATGCTTAATGCACTCATGTCAGTTTTTTTGTCAGAACTTACTTTTAGCACGTTCCCTATAGCAACGCCCTCAGGATAACGTAAACTTTTATCAATTAATAAAGCCCTGCGCAGCGGAATAGTGAATAAAACACCTAATGTTCCGCCTAATAAAGCAATAATGACGGTTTGCCAATAATAAAACCCGTCCCAAGCATGTAAAATAATCAGTGCAGGTAATATAAACGTAACGCCAGCAATCAGCGCCTCACCTACGGATGCCATGGTTTGCACCATGGTGTTTTCAAGTACATTAGAGTTGCGAAAAAAACGTAGTATAGCCATGGAAATAATGGCGGCAGGAATGGATGCTGATACGGTTTGGCCTACTTTTAAACCTAAATAGGCATTGGCAGCTGCCAGGGTGATCGTTAAGATAAATCCTAAAATGAGCGCACGCAGAGTGATTTCAGGTAAAGTTTGTGTGGCAGGGATAAGCGGGGCATCATTCGAGTTGAGTTGTATCTTGCTTTTTTTTACCATTCGATACTCCTTCGATTTTAAAAACATAGGAGCGATAATCTTTATCGCCGGTCGATTAGAATAACTATAATTAGCGAGGGATTCAATCAGAAAACCATTCGTTCAACTTTTCTTTTAATTCATCAACGCCTATGCCTTTCAAGGCTGAGAAAATTTGCACGGTGATCATATTGGGACAGGGGGCAACAGCTTCAGTAACTTTGCGAAGTGTTTGCTTGATTTCATTGAAAGATAATTTGTCGCATTTGTTTAATAGTATATGCACTGGCAAATCACATTGTCCACTCCAAATAAGAAATTTTCTATCGAAATCTTTAAGTGGATGACGAATGTCCATGACCAGCAGAAGTCCACGCAAAGAATCGCGCGTTCTTAAATAAGAATCTAACAACGTTTGCCATTGCTCTTTGACTTCAAGCGGGACTTTAGCAAAACCGTAGCCTGGAAGATCAGCCATGCGCCTCTCTTGATCCAGACTAAAGAGATTAATGAGCTGAGTACGGCCAGGTGTTTTACTGGTGCGAGCTAAACTTCTGTTTTGTGTTAATTGGTTTAACACACTGGATTTGCCTGCGTTGGAACGGCCAACGATCGCCACCTCAAATCCCAGATCAGGAGGCAGCTGGTGCAGGTCGGCTACGCTTAGTAAAAATTCAGCTTTTTGATAGTTAAGTTTTTTCATGGGGCTATGATAAAACTTCTTAAGGAAAAAGGCGATAGAGGAATTAAAAATAGCGTCAAGATGAGATAATTCATTGATTTTATTAGACCTCTGTTTTTCATCATGATGATATACTATAAATAGGTAGGTAAAGATGGGGGCTATATGGTAGAAATAGAACTAACGCCGGAAGAAAAAAAGCAGGACCTACTTAAAAGGTGTGGTGAAAAACTGAAAGAAATTCAAAAGTCATATAATGATGATTTCAATATTGATATGAGTAGTGGTGGTAGAAAACTATACTTTAAAAATAAGGAGCTGGTATCCAAAAGTCAGAAGAATGAACCTGGTGTTGCACATAAACTTTTGCCAACAAGCGGACGTGACTTATATCTGGCGATTGAAAAGGTATTAAAAAAAGAAAATAACACAACCGCAGATTATAAAAAAATTCTGTTAGAAATTTACACAACTCTTAAGCCGAAGACTGAGGAAAAAACAGGTATCCGTGGGTTTTTTGGCATAAAAGTGAGGTCTAGCGCTATGGTTAGATTTAATAACGCTCGTATTGATGCGATAAAACCTCTTTTAAAGGATATCCTTAATCAGGATAGAGCAGATACAAATAAGATAAACAGTGATGATGAATTAGACGCAGCTATCCAAAAAGAAAATTCTCTTGTTACTCGCATCAGCAAAGTGTTTAAACGTTAATTGACAAATAACAGTATAAAAATCCCCACAAACAGTAGATAATACCCACCTATTGTCACTTATACCTAAGTAATGTTCAGCTATGCAAAATAATAATTTACATGACAGTTTAAATGATGCCCAGCGCGCAGCAGTTTTTGCGCCGTTATGCAATCAATTGGTATTGGCCGGTGCTGGTAGCGGTAAAACGCGGGTGTTGGTGCACAGAATTGCCCGCCTTATTCAACATGAAGATTTTTCACCTTTTAATATTTTATCCGTGACGTTTACGAATAAAGCCGCTCATGAAATGCGTTCGCGTATCGAACATATTTTAGGTCTATCGGCTAAAACAATGTGGATAGGGACGTTTCATGGTCTTGCGCATCGATTACTTAGATTGCATTGGGAAAAGGCCAATCTTCCTGAAGGATTTCAAATACTTGATAGCGATGACCAGCAGCGTTTGATCAAACGTGTCATCAATACGTTAAATTTAGATGAAGACCGATGGCCGGCAAAGCAAGCCCAGTGGTTTATCAATGGTAAAAAAGATGAAGGCTTGCAGTCGCAGCATATTCCCGATTTTGGTGATGTCACGACTAAAACCATGATAAGAATTTATCGCGCTTATGAAGAAGCTTGTCAACGATCAGGGTCAATTGATTTTGCTGATTTGCTGTTAAAAGTCCATCAACTTTGGACCCAGCATCCTGATATATTGGCGCATTATCAACAACGTTTTCGTTATATTTTAGTCGATGAATTTCAAGACACGAATGCGATTCAATATGCCTGGGTACGTTTATTAGCAGGCAAAGATAACCACGTCATGATTGTAGGTGATGATGATCAGTCGATTTATGGCTGGCGCGGCGCTAAAGTTGAAAATATTCATAAGTTTTGTAAAGATTTTCCTAACGTGATGACCATACGCTTAGAACAAAACTATCGTTCATCAGGCGTCATCTTAAAAGCAGCCAATGCTTTGATTGCCCATAATCAAGGCCGTTTAGGTAAAAATTTATGGACTGCCGGCAATGAAGGCGATCGTATTACGGTTTATGCTGGGTTTAATGATCTCGATGAAGCACGTTATATCGTGAATCGTATACGTGATTGGCAGCGTGAAGGCCATGCATTACATCAAGTAGCTATTCTCTATCGTTCCAATGCGCAATCACGTGTGCTTGAAGAAGCTTTGATGCAATTTGGCATTGCTTATCGTGTATATGGCGGTTTGCGCTTTTTTGAACGGGCGGAAATTAAAGATACATTGGCTTATTTACGTTTAATTGCCAATCGTGGTGATGATGCTGCCTTTGAACGTGTAGTGAATACTCCCACTCGCGGCATAGGCGATAAAACCATGATTGCTTTGCGCGAGCGTGCGCAACAAAGCAATGTATCACTTTGGAATGCGGCTTCGTTGTTACTGCAAGAAAACGTATTTACTCCACGTGCAGCCAATGCATTGTCATTATTTTTAAAGCTGATTGACACACTTGCTGAAGATACGGATCAATTACCCTTATATGAACAAACTGAACACGTAATTCATAATAGCGGCTTGATCGAACATTTCCAAAAAGAAAAAGGTGAAAAAGGTTTAGCGCGTTTAGAAAACTTAGAAGAATTAGTGAACGCTGCCCGTCAATTTGACAATGAAGAACAAGACCATGAAATGCCTAAACTCTCCGCATTTTTAGCTTACTCCGCATTGGAATCAGGTGATACGCAAACCAAAGATTCCGATGATGGCGTGCAGCTTATGACATTGCATTCAGCGAAAGGATTAGAATTTCCCGTTGTATTTTTAGCAGGCTGCGAAGAAGGTTTGTTTCCGCATTACATGACCAGGGAAGACCCGCAAGGATTGGAAGAAGAACGGCGCTTATGTTATGTAGGCATGACACGCGCTATGCAAAAATTATGTATTACCTATGCAGAAGTAAGACGTTTACATGGTAAAGAAGCTTATCATAGAGCGTCACGTTTTTTATCAGAGATTCCTGATGAATGTTTAGATGAAGTCAGAATGAAATCTAAAGTCTCATTGCCTGAATCTAGAAATTATTCACCGCCCGTATCGAAATTTTCTGATAATGACGGTGCGTTACACGTGGGTCAACGTGTCAATCATCACAAATTTGGTGAAGGTGTAGTATTACAGTATGAAGGACGCGGAGAGCATGCGCGTATTCAAGTGCGTTTTGAGCGCGATGGGACGAAGTGGTTGATTGCAAGTTTTGTTACAACGGACTGATATGTTATATTCATTAATTAGAAAAATATTATTTTGTTTCGACCCAGAAACCTCACACGAATTGACGTTAAATTTACTTTATTATCTAGAGAAATTCAAATTAACAGGATTGCTTCAAGACAAAATTGAAAATCCCAAAACAGTCATGGGAATTCAATTTCCTAATCCTATCGGTTTAGCCGCAGGTCTAGATAAAAACGGTGATTACATTGATGCGCTTGCGACATTAGGATTCGGATTTCTTGAAATAGGTAGTATCACGCCAAGGCCACAACCCGGCAATCCTAAGCCGCGCTTATTTCGTTTAGTGAAAGAATCAGCCATTATTAATCGCATGGGTTTTAATAATAAAGGTGTGGATTATTTAGTTGAGCGTTTAAAACAAACTAAATATAAAGGCGTATTAGGTATTAATATGGGTAAAAACCGCGATACCTCACTTGAAAATGCGCTGGATGATTATCTTATTGTAATGAAACGTGTACTGCCCTATGCAAGTTATATTACGATTAATGTTTCTTCGCCTAATACAAAAGGGTTAAGAGATTTGCAACATGGCGATTATTTACGTACATTGTTACGAGAACTTAAAAAGGAACAAGCTGCGTACGATAAAAAATATGTCCCATTGCTTATTAAAGTATCGCCTGATCTGACATTTGATGAAGTCTCTCAGATGGCGGAAATTTTCTTAGAAGAAAAAATCGATGGCGTGATTGCAACAAACACGACAATCAGTCGAAATGAGGTTGAGCATTCTCCTTTTGCAGTAGAAACAGGCGGATTAAGTGGCAAACCTTTGCTATTGCAATCAACTTTGGTGTTGCAACAATTCCATCAATTATTACAAAACAAAATTCCACTTATAGGTTGCGGTGGGATTTCAAGTGTCGATGATGGCAAAGCGAAAATAGATGCGGGTGCGAGTTTATTGCAGCTTTATACCGGCTTCATTTATCAAGGCCCGAGTTTGGTTAAGGAATTGGCGAAAGGTTTGGAGTAGCATAATGACCGATATACATAACTTGCCCACTGAATTACAAATCCATTTGTTTTCTTACTTAGATACCAAAGATTTAGATTCTATAATGGATACTAACCGCTATTTTTATTGGGGTGTTAATAGTCTTTGGAAAAGAAGAATACGTAAGGAGTTTAATGTTACTTTGCCAGATAGTATGATCATTAGCCCAAGAATGTATTACCAAAAACAATTAGTAAAAGAAAGAACGCTATACGTTGCAGTGGAAATGGCACTCTGTGATTTGAATTTTCGTAAAGAATTTAGAGAACGCCAAACTAACGATGATTTTTTGGATGAATTTCATAATGCTGCTTTAAAAAATTATCAATTAAAAACACGCGAAGCAAAACAAGGCAATTTTGCGGAACATGAAAAAAAAGTCATTGAGCTTTATAATCAATTAATAATTGATCCAACCGCTATGAAAAGAGGTCTTTTTGATCTTATATTAATGGATTTATGTCACATAAATGCTATTCATACTATTATTGCGATTTATAAAAATCACCCTGAATTAATTGATCTATCAAAACTATTAAAGTATGCCATTGAAAGTTTAAACATTAACTTAATCAAAACATTAATTACGTTGGGTGTGAATGTTAATAAAGAAATTTACATAAATATTGATGATACTAAATTATACCTTACTCCCTTACACTTCGCCATGATACTGCCTTGCGCGCCCGAATTAACTTCTTACATGTATAGCTTAGGTAAACAGTGTGCTATTGATAACAGGATTTTGATAGATATTATGAATCTATTATTGGAACATGGAGCAAATCCTGAAATATTTCCTATTGAAGAAGATGATCAAACCCATGAGGTCTCTAAATGCGACGTCAACTGCAAGATATTAGCAGAAAGATACCAAGAGATGGATTTTAGTAAGCTGAATCCTGGTTTAAAAGAAGTGTTAGATAAAATTAAAAATGGGCTGTCTGGCGACAATTACCGTGCGATGGGTAGGAACTCATGAAGAATATGATAAACGGAATAAAATGCGCTAGGAGGAAAACATGTTTATACAAAATGATGAACAATATAAAAAGTATCTTGAGGAAATTAATAATCTTATAGCTCAAGATCCTGAACTTAATACATTAGAAGGCGAACGTCTTTCATTGCTTGCCATAGTTGTGAAAGAATATGAGGATAACCACTTTTTCTTTAACAAGCCTTCTCCCATTGAAGCTATTCGATTTAGGATGGAAGAGCAGGGTCTTATACAGAATGATCTAATTCCATATATTGGTAGTAAGAGTAGAGTTTCCGAAATATTATCAGGAAAAAGAAAATTAACACGTGCTATGATTAGATCATTAAACCAAAATTTAGGTATTCCATTAGATGTTCTAATGCAAGACTCCAATACGGACAATAATGACATTCTTATCAAACTTTAAATATTCTATTTGTTACAATTGGTGAATTGTTCTAGGCGAAATAATTATGAAAGCGAAAAAAATAAAACATCCAACTATGCTTGAAGTCGCGCACGAGATGGCAAAGGGCCTATATGAAGCAAATGTGATTGATGCAACTACAATGCGTGAGTTTGATGCACTATGTTTGACGCCCGTCCCGCGAGGGGGGCATCTCTTAAGTTGCTGTATCTTGTTGCAGAAAAAGGGCTGGCTATTTTGATTGTCTAAAAATCTCAATTTTAATTAATAAACATAAAATAATAATAAGGAACAACCATGCCAACCGATGATATTGTCGCTCAATTATTTGAAGCATTAGAACACAGGCAAACAGAACAAATTAGTATACTTATTTCGAAGTTAGATCCAAAAGATCTTGAACAAAAAGACAGTAAGGGTGATACCCTTCTTATCAAAGCCGCAGAATTTGACGATTTAGCAAGTTTAAGTGCGCTGATTGCAGCAAAGGCTTTCCCAGATGCTCAGAATAAAAAAGGTTTTACGGCACTTATGTATGCCGCCTCAAATGGCCGTGCTGATCTCGTATCTCAGCTTCTTCTAGCCAAGGCCACGGTGGATATGCAGACTCATCATGGTAGTACAGCTTTTTTCCTAGCTTCCATGGACTCCCGGATCGATATCATGCGGCAACTTCTTGAAGCTAAGGCTTCAATAAATAAGGAAGATTATTATGGTAATAGCCCTCTGGATAATGCAATCTTTTCAAGAAAAACCTTGCCCTTAATCAATTTTTTATTAAAACATCATGCTGATCTACGTGGTAGGTGCAGGGCGTTGTATGATTTATTGATTTCCTTAGATGATAAACAAAATATCTTGATAACACTTATTGCGCTTTATAAACAATGCAAATTAGCGATCGATCTAGGCTATCCCAACCCATTAACTGAAGCTCAACTCCATCATTTAGAACAAATTTATGATTATAGTGAACTTCATAAAAAAAATGTTCGAAGCACTCTTGATAATGCAACGAACAATCGAATGCCTGATGCATTATTGAATATGATTGCTGAATATAATACACCGGAAGAAAATTTATCATTGAAAGAATTGTCTTTTTTTAATAGAGAAAAGTTTAATAAAGCTATCAATATAGAACAAGGCATGGACACTCTTTTTAGGCTGCAGCATTTAATAAAGCTAAAAAGATAGAAAACTGGATGAGTGATGGATTCAAAAAATAAAAACAAAGCAACTCCCGTTGATCTGATGAATATTATGTTAGGATATGATGATTTTAATCCTTTAAAAGGCCATGGATCGGCTTTATTGGTGCCTACGTTATTCAACTCAATAACGACACAAAAAATAGCGCGTTTAAAGGAGTTGCTAACAGCCATTGTGAATGGCAAGCCTGATAAAGTAAAAGCAATGTTAGAAAAAGATCCCTCGTTATTATTAGAAAAATTAGACGAAAATGATTATGTGACAGCACTCACAGGTCAACGATGCAATCATGTAACGGCTTATCGAACAGCTCTTGCCGTTGAAGATACACAGATGGCTGTCATGATCAAAAATAAATTGATTGAAGTAGCAGGTAAAGATGCGGCCAATACGCAATACCGTGAGCAATTCCCCGATGGATGGGAGATTGATGAAGCAAAAAGATGGGAATCACTCATAATGATGTTAGAAATATTAAAAAATGTCATTAGAGATGCAAAACCAGGCGATATTTTATCATCTGGTGGGCTAATGTGTAAATTGACAGTGAGAGAAGGATCCGATGTAGCCTTTGCTCTTGCATTGTTTAGATCAGAATTGGATGACCGACTGTTTGAAATCGTCACCACAGGACGCCACTTTAATCCTCATCTGCTTTTGAAAGCATCTGAAATATGGAATGATGTGTATCATAATGCTTCTTGGGGTGATCCTCGATGTTTGTTATTTTGGCAGCAAGTCATTGGAACTATTCAACGCGCACTTCCAGTAAATTATATACAAGCACTTTGTGGTGGTCTCGATTCTATAGAAAAAGATCTTCGAAATAACATTCCGCAAAATCGTTCAATGCATGTTTACTTGTATTATCCTAGGGGGCGGCTGGTTTGGGTCTATCCTCTTTCGAAATCATCTCTTGGTTTTGATTATGCAATTTATTGCGGAATGGAGTGCGGATATGCCACGCCTGGATCCCCGTGGGACACCTATTTCGCGGCTTACACGGCTCAAAGCTTATTCAAAACAAAAGCAGCTTGCATGCGAGCACTTATGCCCCGCGTATCACTATGCGCAAGCATCAGAGGATGTCTATCACTTTGAAACAGTATTTCATTATGATACAGTTCACGTGATTATGTACTACAATAATAAAGGAAGCTATTATGTCAATGATCAAATGGTTAATGGAAACTCCGCGTGTTAGTCACCTTGGAAATTATTTTTTAGAAGATCAGCCAATACACAGAGGATGTAATTCACACGATATAAATTTTTCAGGGAGTTACTATCAGTTTGAATTAGATGCTGTAGCAATCACTAATAGAATTAATCAGGAATACAAGGGAATTATTGCAAAGAAAAATGCTGTTTCTGCTATAGATCCAAAGTCAGAGCAACATGCACTTCATTATGTTTTATCAAACGACTTATGTTCTCCAACAACTGACATACCTTGTACTATTTTAAGAGAGTATGTTACTCAATCCATTAAAGACAACAATACTCGATATTATGTGGATCTTTATTCTAAGAGCGCCGATTGTCAATGTAAAAAAGGCAAACTCTGTGACGTTTGCGTAAAGAAATATGAATCTCTTAAAGATATTCTAAAAAAATCTAAGGATATTTATCATGCGCTAAAGAATGAAGGCCGGCTTTTTTCTACAAAACAATTAATACAAGATAGCAAATCATCTATTATTGAAGCATTAATAAAACCGTTTGAAGATGACGACACAGCATTAATGACCCAGTTGCTTTTGGCACACGACAAACAAGGCAATACCCCCTTGTATTATGCCTACACAAAATTACCTGGAGATAAAAAAGATTTTAAATTACTATTAGATCGTGTCAAATTATTAAAAAACGATCAGGATAAGTGGAATCTTCTTAAAGAAGCTCATCAACATAATGAAACAGTCGTGCATGCTATGGTTGCATATTGGCAAAATTTGGATTATGAAATTGAATGTTTTGGTACAAATCTAATAAGAAATGCTATGACCATGACTAATGGCGATGGTAGTACACCTTTTCATGCTGTTTTAGCAAATCCACAACCACTTTCCATGATTGAGGCAATGTGCAAACTTTTTTCAGAGCCATCACCTCAAGAAGAAAAAAATTGTAATATACTTGATGCAGTTTTCTGTCAAAATCATCAAGGTTTAAATCCATTGCATTTGCTTTGTCAGCTTGATTCAAAAAATCCAGATAAGAATGATAAAATATTCACTGAATGGCTTAAGATTATGCCGATTGATTTTTGTGAGCAAAAACTCATGGAAAAAGATAACAACGGCTGCACTCCATTACATTATGCCATTAAAAGTGGTAATGATGTACTCGTAAGAAAAATCCTTAATTTGCATAATGCGCCTGAAGATAAGAATGAAAATCAAAGCGTATTTTATAAAACAATAACCATGATTGAAGATAAATACCATGAGACTGCATTACATTACGCATGTCGTTATGGTAGTCGAGAAACATTAAATCAGATAGTTGAAGCATTAGGCCCGAAGAATTTATATGATATTCGATGTCGATCAAATTTATATAAATTCATACCTAGTCATCATCATTTTTCTAATTTTGATTTTACAACCGCAATAAATAAACATAATCACTTATTTAATTGCTTTGATTACTTTGAAAAAAACCATTTTGAACATAGTTGGTTCAATGGTAAAGGGTATTATAATGATCGTATTAATGATTTTTGTAACTGCTTTGCCGCAATGGAGTCTGCGCTTAAAAACACTAGGCCTATTTTTTTAAAACCAGCAACTATTGATTTTACTAAGGAAGGCTGCGGTCTTTTCTTTAAAGACCCTTACCCTGGTTTGAGAGCAGCTTTACAGCATGTCACAAACAAAGAACTAGAAGAATTTAAAGCATTTATTAAAGAAAAATCGAGCTCAACCTCAGCGGGTTCAGATTTATATCAATGTAAAGTGGCAAAAATTCTTCAGGACAAGTTGTTATCAACTGACTATAATGAAAAAAAGGATGATTCACCTTCCATGGCTATATCGACACCTGTTGCAATGCCATCTTCAGCACCGCCGCCTTATTCTCCTCCTGAGGAAACATCTGTTAAAAGCGCGCCTCACTTTTCGTGAGGCAGCATGCTACTCCACCGTCACCGACTTCGCTAAATTTCTCGGTTGATCGACATCAGTGCCTTTAAGTACAGCCACATGATAAGCCAATAATTGTAAAGGTATGGTATAAACAATAGGTGCAAGAATGGGATCGATGCTGGGCATTTCAATGATATGGATGCCCGGATCGGATGTTTTGACCGTATCAGTAAAGACATAAAGTTCGCCGCCTCTGGCACGTACTTCATGAAGATTTGATTTGAGTTTTTCTAAAAGTTCATCATTAGGTGCAATGACAATCACCGGCATATTTTTGTCGACTAATGCGAGCGGGCCGTGTTTTAGTTCGCCTGCTGGGTAACCTTCTGCATGGATGTAAGAAATTTCTTTTAATTTGAGTGCACCTTCGAGGGCGATAGGATATAAAGCGCCGCGACCCAGAAATAAAGCATGTTCTTTATCAACAAAAGAAGGCGCCATTTTGGCAATAATGGGATTCAGTTCAAGCACTGATTTTACAATAGCGGGTAATTTTTGCAGTTCAGTGACCAAGTGATGTTCGACATCAGCTTGCATGTTATGTTGTTTGCCTAGCGCAATCGTCAACATAAGTAAGGCAGTGAGTTGCGTGGTAAATGCTTTAGTGGATGCAACACCAATTTCAACACCTGCTCGCATCATAAAATGATATTCAGATTCTCGTACTAGCGAACTTTCGGGTACGTTGCAGATAGCAAGCGAACTTAGATATCCGCTCTTTTTTGCCAGCCGTAATGCAGCCAACGTATCTGCTGTTTCGCCTGATTGCGAAAGAGTAACAAATAAAGTATTAGGGTTGACGACAGTTTTACGATAGCGAAATTCACTTGCAACTTCTACCGAACATGGAATACCCGCCAATGCTTCTGTCCAATAACGCGCAACCATAGCGGCATGATAACTGGTGCCGCAAGCGACAAATTGAATATGCTGCACTTGTTTAAATATTTCTTTGGCTTGTAAACCAAAGGCATTATCAATAAGTTTGTTTTTATTTAAGCGTCCTTCCAGGTTGGTGACGATAGATTGCGGTTGTTCAAAAATTTCTTTGCACATATAGTGCCTGTACTCGCCGCGTTCCGTCATATCAGCATTCATGTCCAGTTGTTTTGTTTGTCGTTCTACGATGAAATCATTAGCATCATAGATTTGCACGGTATTTCGTTTAACAACAGCAATATCGCCTTCTTCTAAAAAAGTGAATTGTTTAGTGACTTGTAATAAAGCTAGCGGATCTGATGCAAAGAAATTTTCGCCTACACCTTTGCCTATGACGAGGGGGCTGCCATGACGTACAGCGATAATGGTTTCTGGGTCATGCGTGGACATAATGCCAAGTGCGTAAGCACCTTCTAAAGCAGCAATGGTTTTTTTAGTTGCTTTAAGTAAATCAAGAGTGCTTTGATAGTGATAATGTAATAAGTGTACAACCGTCTCAGAATCGGTTTCAGAATAAAAAGTGTAACCTTTATCGATAAGAAAAGTTTTTAATTGGTCGTGATTTTCAATAATGCCATTATGCACCAGCACAAACTCATCATTTGACATAAGCGGATGGGCATTTTGTTCTGATGGAATGCCATGCGTAGCCCAACGGGTGTGGGCAATACCAGCTTTGCCACGCAGCTGAGATTGATTGAGAAGCAGGGTTTCAAGCTCATTTACTTTGCCCTGTGTGCGTAGACGTTCCAACTTGTTTTGAGCATTACTGATGGCAAGCCCTGCTGAATCATAGCCACGGTATTCAAGTCGTTTTAAACCATCCACTAAAAGTCTAGAAACGTTACGTTCTGCAATTGCGCCTACGATGCCACACATGGTTATGTCTCCTTTTGTTTCTTAACTTTTTTTTGCCAATGCTCTATGGTGCGTTGATTTGGACTGGATACCGTAAGTTTATGAGCAGGTGCATCACGTCTAATCGTCGATCCCGCACCAATCACAGCACCTTCACCGATGACTACAGGTGCCACTAGTTCAGAGTTAGATCCTATGAATGCATGATCACCAATCATGGTTTTATGTTTATGAACACCATCGTAATTACAAGTAATCGTTCCAGCACCGATATTAACGTGATTACCTATGTCGCTATCACCTATGTATCCTACATGATGGATTTTAGTAAAGCTGCCAATGGAGCTGTTTTTAATTTCAATAAAATTACCAATCTGCGCATTTGCCGCAATCGATGTGCCTGGACGTATGCGAGCAAACGGCCCAATAACACAATATTCACTGATTTCAGCATCTTCGATGTAACAATTCGCTTTGATTTCAATATTGTCACCCAATACCACATTGCGTAACAAAGTATTAGGCCCTATCACACAATAACTGCCAATAATAACGCGTCCTTCAATAATAACGTTAACATCGATCGTCACATCATGCCCGACGATAAGTTCACCGCGTACATCTAGACGATTTGGATCGTATAAAGTTACACCCTCGCGCATGAGTTTTTCAGCCATCATGCGTTGATAAAATCGTTCTGCATTAGCAAGCTGCACACGATCATTAATGCCAAATACTTCATCGATATGGGCAGGTTGTTCGCTGTGAATAGGAATTTGTTCTTGTACGGCAAGTTTAATAATGTCGGTTAAATAATATTCTTTTTGAGCATTTTGATTGTTAAGTGTAGGCAGCCATTTTTTTAAATAAGCAGCAGGAATTAAATAAATGCCCGAATTGATTTCTTTGATAGCACGTTCTGTATCCGTTGCATCTTTTTCTTCAACAATGGATTGTATATGCTGTGACGAATTACGAATAATTCGACCTAAACGTTCAGGATTGGGAAGCTCCGCAGTAATGATGCCTATGGCCTGTGCAGGTGTATTGTTAATGAGCTTTTTCAAGGTTTCAGTTGCAATAAGCGGTACATCGCCATAAAGCACCAGCACTCGGTCTTCATTAGCTATATGAGCAAGGGTTTGTAATACCGCATGTCCTGTTCCTAATTGCTCTGTTTGTTCAACCCAGGTCACATCAAGCGAAGACAATTTGTCGCGAATCACATTACCTTGGTGCCCATAGACCACAAAAGGCTTTTTGCCGGTTTTATAGTGTAAAGCTGTGCTAACTACATGTTCAAGCAGGCTTTTACCGGCCAGCTGGTGTAGGACTTTAGGCAGTTGCGATTGCATGCGTTTGCCTTGACCTGCAGCCAAGATAACTATGCTTAGTGACATAAAATGAACAACCCCTTAGGAAGAAAAAAAGGCAATTATACTTTATACCACAGAGTGGGTCAAAGCTTGCAAGTTTTTGCTAACAGGGTTACTTTGCAAATGGAACCCAATGGAACTTATTTTTATGGAGGCAATATGGTTTTCTTAAGAGAATTATTCAGTTCAAAAAACAGGGAAAAATTGCCTGTCGCTCCCGCTCCTGAGCCTATTCTAGATGACCAAGCAAAAGTTTTTGTATGGTCTGGGGATGCTGATAATGTAGGTCATGTTTCTATACAATTGGAGGCTAAAAAAGATGGGTCTAAGACTTATACGAGTATTTGGCCTAAACGAGTTCCTGCTGTTGGGCCTTTGACCATTTTTCCACTTCGAGCAGCATTGGCAACTCGATTGGAGCAAGATATTAAATCAGAATCAAACGGTTTTTCACTTCAGCTTGATAATGGCAGTGAGAGCTTGGTTCCTCGCAGCTCTGGGCAACAAATTAATCCGGATAAAATTTTTACCGTTCCTATTCCTGATATGGATGCGATGCGGAAAGAATATGATCGTATTGAATCAGGTGTTAAAGAGGGTAATATTTGTTACCAATTATTTCCTAACGTAAAAACAACATCTAGAGAAGTCTATGATTGTTCAACTCTAGTGGCGCAATTACTGAAAGTAGGCGGAGTAACTGGTTTACCAGCTACGCCCGAATGGAAGCCTTCTGTCTTTGCAGAAATACTTGAGCAGCAGCCTCATGTGACAAGCTTATAGCGGTTTAAAAAGTATGGTCATAGTTGTTTTAAGCGACTTGGTGACAGGATGTCACCCAAAATACATGGATGTATGCTCTGGAGCGAGAAACAACTATGACCATACTTTTTTAAACCGCTATAACGTCGGTCAAACGCTAAGTTTTTACATGGAAAAGCTTTCAACCTTTTCTATGGCAGATTCTTGATTCTCGAGCCGCTCTTTAGGTGGGTTTTCTCGAGGATAACGAGTGTAGCCAAACTGTAAAACTTCTTGCACTTTTGCAGGAAGTTGCTGTGGTTTGTCTATCATCTCTGTTGCGCCGGATTTTTTTACAGCATCTTGATAGGTTGAAGGCTTTTTGCTAAAAAAAGAAAAAAGAGTCTTAGATGCTTGAGTTTCATGCTTTAATTCAAACTCACCATGGGGAGAGCCAGCGCTTACGCATTGATGAACTGCTTCAGCGCAATTAAAAAAAGCAGCAGATTTTTTGCCTTTTTTATAAGAAATAGACAAGGTATGATCACTATTTGGAAAATCATCTAAAATGGGATCAAAGTCTCCTACTTTCAGTGTTGCAACCCTAGCATGCATATGTATAAAACGCAGTCCATGATGGATGGGATTAAAGACACTATTGTGGGCTAAAGAAAAATAAAGATTAGACTTACTTTGTTGCATGTATTTTTGGTGGTGTTTTTCCATGCGCGCAAAATTTAGATTTTCAATTTTAAGAATAGACTCAGGCGGCGTTTTTTCCCATTTGACATCTCTTTCGGGTTCTTCATTAAATCCCCCGCCCACAGGAACCATGGCAGCTGTCTTGTTGTGAATCATGGCCCTGGTGCGGCCAAGCGGCCAATAACTGGTATAAATAAATTTTCCGTCTGGTCCTTCAACATAAAGAGAACTATGTCCATGTCCTTTGTTAGTGTTAAAAGTCAATAAAAAACCAGTGGCATCACTGATATGATCAGATGGCTTGTCGTTTTTAAACATAATGAAATCCTAGTCAAAAGTTTAAGAAGCGACATTTTATCTGTGACTTAGGTATTTTTCGCTATTTTTTTGGAATTTTTCTACGAGGCGAAGGCCCATCTTTCTTATTTTTTGCATATTCTTTTATTTTTCTTTCGCCGACAGTAGCTTTTTTTGCTTTCTTGCGCGAAAATGGAAAAGTTTTTATCGAACGTTTTTAAAGAATTAGGAAGTGGATGTTAGATATGGTGGTCGCAGAAGAAAATAATAATTTAATCAATAAATTAGAAGCAAAAATTCAAAATCTTGAGAGTATCATAGCTTTATTGCCTGGGCATGTTTACTGGTTGGATAGGAATAATGTTTTTCAGGGATGTAATAATCTACAGGCAGAAGCAGCAAAACTTCCCTCGAGACAAGCTATTGTTGGCAAAAAAAACGCCCATCTATCTTGGGCAGATCAAGCTCAAGAAGTCGATCAGATTAATAGTCGAGTGATGGAAGCGGGACAACCTTACGTTGGTGAAGAATTTGCCGAAACGGCCAGTGGACAAAGGATTTATTTATCGCAAAAAGTTCCATTACGCAATAACGAAGGTGATGTCATAGGTTTATTAGGCGTTTCTTTTGATATTACCGATAGAAAACGCATGGAACAAGAGTTACAAATTGCGCGTGAAAAAGCTGAACTTGCCAATCAAACGAAAACCGAATTTATCCGAAATTTTGAACATGATATTCGCACACCACTATGCGGTATAAAAAGTGTGACTAAATATTTAGAAACCATGGAGCATGATCCTAAAAAGAAAGAATTTTTAAGTGAGATCGAAATTGCGACCAATGAATTACTTAATTATTTAGATAATATGGTTGAATTTTCCCAAATTAATACCGGTACTACGCCTTTGATTGAAAGAGAATTTAATTTGGAACAGGTGATTAAAGGCATTTATAATCTTGAGTTAGCTGCGGCACGAGGTAAAGGACTTGATTTGCTGTTTGAATATGCACCGGCAGCACCGGTGATGGTGATTGCAGATAAATTTCGATTACATCGTATGTTGTTAAACTTAGTAAATAATGCCATAAAATTTACTGAGCAGGGTTTCGTAAAAATAAGAGTTGCTTTTGTTGAGAATATAGCTGAAGACAGAGTATTGTTAGAAATCGCTGTGGAAGATACAGGGATAGGTATAGCGAAAAAACATCATGAAAAAATCTATGATAAATTTACGCGCTGTGATCCCTCAAATAAAGGTCTTTATAAAGGAACAGGTTTAGGTCTTTGGATTGTGAAACAGTTTATAGAAGATCTTGGCGGGCAAATTAAGCTTAAAAGCGAGCTCGGACAGGGTTCTATATTTACCTGTGTTTTACCGTTCAGGCTGTCATAGATAAAGAGGAGTTGGATATGATTACGGAAAAGATTTCAGTATTGTTAGTTGAAGATAATAAGTTAGTAAGAAAAATGTCTATCATTGTATTAGAGCAGTTGAATTGCAAGGTGGATGCAGTTTCAACAGGACGTTCTGGAATAGAATATGCGGGCAATAGACATTATGATTTAATTTTTATGGATATTGGGTTACCCGATATATGTGGATTGGATGCTATTAATCAAATAAGAAAACATAGCGAAGTGCCTATTATTGCTCTAACAGCACATTCCGATAGAGAGTATATTGCCGAATCTTATAAAGTGGGTGCTAATGAGTTTTTTGTAAAACCTTTAAATAATGACATTGGACAGGCCATGATACAACGGTATGTTGTTGTCAATTAAGCAGCAGTTTCAGAAAATGTTGTCATAGCATTTTCTATTTTCGCTATAACAAAATATTGATTAGGCGCAATATATTTGTTTTTCATAAACAGTTGTTTTAGAAAGGTTGGAATTGAATGATAAATGAAGGATGAAGCGTTGAGTTGTAAAATTTCCGGGGTATTAATAAATAAAGGTAACTCAGCTAAGAAATACTTAACCGCTTCATATTTTGCAGATTCTGATATGTTATCAGTTTGCAAATAGGCAGATAATATCCATTCAGATGTAGAAACACATCCCATACGAAATGAATCATTATTTTCAAATTGATTTAAGCATTGTTGATAACATGAGAGATATCGTTCATTTTTTTTCAGACTGCCTAATGGAACAATCATTTCCTCTATCGCGTTAGGTTCTACATTTAATTTGGAAAGTGTTCTGATGATTTTATTTTTTAAATAAGTATCTTGTCTTCGAGTTTTATAAATGGCCCTTTTTAAGGGGTAGCCTAATGCCAGCAAAGTATGTGCAGAGATTTCATCCGGAATAAAAATAGAAACTTTTTTAAAATGATTCATGGCCCAATTGAATAAGGTAAGCATGTTATCTTCTATAAAATAGCTATTAAACGGACTTACACCGATAAAAGCATGTTCATTGGAAAATTCATGGTTAGCATGAATGGTTTCTATTATAATTTCGGGGGTTTTTATCATTTTTTTCTCGTCGTTTAGTATGAGTATGTAATCATAGCATGGAACATTGGTCACAAAAAGCGTTAAAATTTTTACGGGCTGTTTACAAGCCCTATTCAATGACTGAATTGCTTTGTGTTGGCAGCGCTATTTGTCCTAATTCTTTGCATAATTCTTGAATATTTTTCATTTCATAAATCATCTTATCGATGCATAAAAAAGTCGTATGTTCTAACTTATTGCCTAACGCATTGATCATCAACGAAAGCATATCTATAGGCTTTACTTTTCCACATTCATTTAAAATAAAAATAGGGTCTGCTTCTATGGTATAAGATTGATGAGGTGTTTTGATCATAGCCAACTGCCAGTCTTGAACAGAGTGATGCATTGATTTAAACGCTTTGAGTATGCTTTCAGCTCTTGGAATGTCAGCATGATCAATAGGAATAATTTTTGGCATATGTCTATGGTGTATACGTTTTGCAATCTGTGCTGCAGGATGATCTATCGTCATCTCAGCTAATATTTTTATGACGGCAAATACATCGTAATCGGCTAATTCTTTATAATGGATAAAATTTTCTTCCAGGAATTCTTTTTTAAGCGTTTCGATGTTAGATGATGATTTCGCTAGCTGATTGAATTGATTGACACGGCATAGAAAATGGCCCAGACGCGTATTTTTGATAGCTGCATAAGGAGCATAGTGTTCTAAGTTTTCAGCAAGATGAGTAAGTAATTTTACCAAAAAGAACTCTAACGCTAATTTTTTTTGATTAAGATAAATATTACGCGTCATGAGACGCCGCGCCATAAGATAATGTTCAACAACACCTATACCTTTGTGGGTCAGTCCAAGACGTTCACCTTGATTGGACTCGACAATGGCCAAAGAGTTTATCATCCAACGAAAATCAAATTCACCGTAACGTACACCGCAAAAATGACTGTCTCTTAATAAATAATCTAACCTATCTGCATCTAATTGCGAAGAGACGATGTCAGCTAATAAACGATTGCTTTTCGTTTTATGCATGATCATGTCTTCAATGAATAGAAATTTTTCTTCGGTTAAATGATGGCGGGGATTACGCCGATTATACTCATTAAAAAATTCCAGTGTTCTATATTCCGCTAGAAAATAAGGTGTCCAAGCTTCATGGCGTATGAGTTTTTCATGAAATAAATCTTCAAAAGCATGAGAAAAAGGCCCATGGCCTATATCATGTAATAGACAAGCAATCATGACTAATTGCCTTTCTTCTTCCGCAAGTCTTATTTTTTGCGATATCTGGCTTGCAATAAAGCAACAGCCCAAAGAATGATTGAATCTTGTATGAACTGCACCAGGAAAAATAAAATCGCCCATGCCTAATTGTTTAATATGACGTAAACGTTGAATAGGAGGACTGTCAATAAATGGCTTTATCCAATGGTCTTCGATCGTCGTGAATTGCATGGTGCCATGGACGGGGTCTTTAATGACGTGAAATAAGGTTTCATTGTTCATGTTGGGCTGCGATAGTATTTAATGCATGTTCAAAAGCGTCATGAATAGTTTCATCATAACAAACGAAAGATACGGATTCGATTTCATTATGCAGTTCTAAAAAATTGGCGGTTTCTTTGAGGGCTATGGTCGCTGCTTGAGTTGCTGGATAACCATAAATGCCACAGCTGATCGCAGGAAAGGCAATGGTTTTGATGCCATGTTTAAGTGCGATGGTCAGTGTTTCCTCATAGCAGGAGCATAGTAAGCGTGGTTCGCCTTTAATTCCGCCGCGCCATACCGGCCCCACCGTATGGATAACATATTTGGCAGGTAATCGGTAGCCTTGAGTTATTTTGGCATGTCCTACATTGCAGCCTCCTAGTTGTTTGCATTCTTCCAATAAATCAGGGCCGGCGGCCAGGTGAATAGCACCATCAATGCCTCCGCCGCCTAAAAGGGATGCATTGGCAGTATTAACAATGGCATCTACCTTAAGTTGGGTAATGTCACCTTTGATAATTTTTAAACGTTGTCTCATAAAGTCCTTGAGTAATTAAAAAGGATAGAATGATTTTACGCGTAAGCCCGGATAGTCGTCAATTTACTCTATGATATGCGCAATAAATGCACAAAAATGAAAAAACGCTTGAATATGAAACATACCTACTAACATATGTTGAAATCATGTTAGTAGGATGCTGAATCATTTGCTTTATTTTGAAGGAGCCATGTTGTCTGCTGGAGCTTCTGCAGACGCTGTTGCTTCGTGGTGTTTTTTGCCATGATGGTGTTTGCTGCAATTGCTATGTTTCTTGTGTTTTTTATGATGCTTTTTGCCGGACATTTCTGACTTATCTGTGGATGTTGCAGCGCTTTGGGTGCCGTCGGCAGCTGGCATAGCTTCATCTGCAGCATAAGTGGTTGAGATAGCAAATGCGGACAATAAAACAGCTACTAATACTTGTATCTTCATGAAATGATTTCTCCTAAAATGTTTTAGACAATTCCAATCATAATATAACATGTAATTTGGTGCACAGAAAATATGGAAAAGAAAAAAATCTTTATAGGACTCTAAGTTTATCTCTTGAAATTAAGCATAGCCTCTGGCGCTTGCGGCATGGATTGATTAATATATGGAATCTTCTTTAAGGATAGGGTCATGGTAAAAAAACGCGGACTTGGGAAATCACTTGATGCATTGTTAGTGGGATCATTACCCATTCTGGAAGAATCAAATGATTCGAGAGGAAGTGCAAATGAAAGGCTAGAGTTGTTATCGGTTGATCTCGTTCAACCTGGGAAATATCAGCCGCGACGTGACACTAATCCTGATGCCTTAGAAGATTTGGCCAATTCTATTCGTGCCCAAGGGGTCATACAACCTATTATAGTCCGGCATTTATTAGGCGGTCGGTTTGAAATTGTCGCGGGCGAAAGACGTTGGCGTGCGGCGCAACTTGCGGGTTTGAGTGAGATTCCTGCTATTATTCGCGATATTCCTGATGAAGCGGCAGTTGCCATCGCTTTAATCGAAAACATTCAACGTGAAAACCTCAATGTCGTTGAAGAAGCCATGGCCCTGCAAAGACTTCTGCATGAATTTGGTATGACGCATAATCAAGTTGCCGATGCGGTGGGCAAATCACGCGCAAGTGTGACAAATTTATTACGTTTACTGACCTTAACGGATGAAGTTAAAACCATGTTAGAGCATGGCGATATTGAAATGGGCCATGCCAGGGCCTTATTAGCTCTGACCCATGATACCCAGATTGACGCAGCGCAAATCATTGTGAGCAAATCTTTATCAGTTCGAGAGACCGAAGAGCTAGTGCGTCGTTTACAAATGCCTAAGCTGCCTGAGCTACCTAAGTCAATGGATCCTGACGTGAGACGCTTACAAGAAGATTTAAGTGACAAAATCAGGTTAGCCGTCGCTATCCACCATAACGCAAAAGGCAAAGGCCGGCTGGTTATAAAGTACAAAAATCTTACAGAATTGGATGCGTTATTGGCTTATTTTCAGTAATAGCAGTGACGCATTTATACATTTTTTCATTGCAGTACCACAAAAAAGCCATTATACTCGCCCGAACTTTTCGCCCAGTCAGGCTGGTGTTTAGTCCTTATGTCCAAACTAACTCAATTAGTAAAGACTGAAATGCTTAAGATAGTGATTTATCAGCTTTTAATTATTGCTGGCTTCACTATGGTAGGGTTTCTGTTAATAGGAGTGCATAACGGATTATCCATTGCCATGGGAGCTTTATCCTATTGGCTGCCGACCTTTATATTCATGATGCGTGTGAGTGCGCATACGGGGGCCCGGGCGGCAACACGGTTTATGGTTGCCCTTTTTGCGGGTGAGGTGGTTAAGTTGGTTTTATGCGGGATATTATTTTTAATCGCAATTAAATATCTGCAGGCGCAATTAGCTTATGCACTCGTAGGCTTAATTGGGGCGATTATAGCGTTTTGGATTGCATCGGTTGCGATGCTTTTTCAGACTAGGGTTAGGTTATGACGCAAACAACAGGTTCATACATCGAGCATCATTTAGAGCATTTTCAGCTCAATTTGAACACCATGACTATAGGTGATGGTGGTTTTTGGACGTTAAATTTAGACACCTTTGTGGTGGGTCTTATTACCGCTTTAATGTTAGGTGGTGTCTTGCGGTATGTTGCTGTGCATATGCAATCAGGTGTTCCAAGCCGATTACAAAGTTTTGTTGAAGTGGCAGTCGATTTTGTGGCACGCAGCGTGGGTGAAACCTATCACGGAAAAAGTCTATTGATAGCGCCTCTGGCATTGACTTTGATGCTTTGGATATTTTTCATGAATGCCATGGACTTGTTACCGGTTGATTTGATACCTATGTTTCTTGGGATTTTTGGCATAGACAAATTTAAAATAGTGCCTACTGCTGATCCGAATATGACGTTTGCCATGTCTATTTCAGTATTTTTTCTAATATTGTATTTTAACGTAACGGTGAAACGCTGGCATTTAGGTAAAGAGATTTTAACGCAGCCTTTTGGCCCTTACTTATTTCCATTGAATATATTATTTCGTTTGATTGAAGAATTAGTAAGACCATTCTCGTTGGCATTGCGACTTTTCGGCAACATGTTTGCAGGCGAGCTTATTTTTGTAATTATTGCCATGCTGCCATGGTGGGCGCAATGGCTGCCTGGCGGCATTTGGGCGATTTTTCATATTTTAATTATTAGTATTCAAGCATTTATTTTTATGATGTTGACGATTGCGTATCTTAGTATGGCGCATGAATCACATTAATTTTTAACATTGTAGGAGGTAAGATGGAAGTCGCAAGTTTAATAGCACAAGTACAAGGTTTCAAAGCC
>CAYVRW010000025.1:0-24875 GCA_964453575.1 uncultured Coxiellaceae bacterium
CTGGTGGGCACGTCGCTGCACTCCTTTGCCCACCCTACATTTCTTTATATACATATGCACTAATGTATAACCATCCATAGCTATCTGAGTTAATTTACTATGTTCAGGCATATGATCGCCTATCATTAAAACCCAATTTTTATCTTCCTAATCCACAAACAATTAAGAAGCTTATTAATTCTTTTCGATTATTACAATTAGTTTTCAATTTCAAAGATTCGATATGTGATTCAACTGTGCGATGAGAAATAAAAAGTGACTCTGATATTGCGAGGTTAGTTTTCCCTTGAATAAGCAAATTTGCACAATCCAATTCACGTTTAGTGAGATAAACTTCTCTACCATCAATGGTTAAAAATAATCGCTTGAGCCTGATGGAATGAATAAATTTATTTTGATTAAAATCAAAATGTTCTTTTTGTAGAGTCGGATTTAAAATAGAGTCGGCTTCTTCATTTCTCCATGGTTTTAGTAAGCGATCATTGTCAGCTTTAGCAATCAAAGTTCTGGCTGTATTTACAAAATACAAAGCAAATTTTTCTAATATTTCTATGTTATTCATGTAAAAATTCTCTATGCCCGGGCTATGTGATGCAGCATAAAAGTGAAAATATTCAACATATTTTTTATGGCGTTTAATAATTGCAAACTCATTTCCAATTCCAAATATTTCATGCTGACTATAGAGTTGTAATTGAAGATTTTTTTGAGATGGATGTCGCATAGTTTCAATCCAGCTTGGGACGAGGAGATATGATTGATTAACAGGAATCAATACGGGTGTATAAACACAACTCATTTTTGCTCTTGTTATAAAAGCATTTTCCATATGCTCTGCATGATTGGATAGTTCTGTACGAGAACCATCAGGATAAACTCTTGAATATTCAAATACTCGTATCGGGGTATAAGTAAATAAAGATTTGCAAATCTCTTCAATCTCTGGGCAAAGCAAGAATGAAATATGGTTTGCTACGTTTCCGTCTAATACATTTTTTTTCATAAGTATAACATTTATAATTTTTTCTTTTACCTGTTTATACAAGCTGTGTAATTACTTTATTCGAATAAACTTTTGTGATCCTAAATTTTTTTAAGATAGAAAGAGTAATTACCGCACAAATAAGCAAATAAAATCCTGGAATGAAAGGTAGGTTTGTTTTTTGAACTAATGATAGTACTATCAAAGGCGTAGTTCCTCCAAAAATAGCGGCGGCTATATTATATCCGAGCGAAATCATGCGGTAACGAACGGAAGTATTGATGAGTTCGACTAAAAAAGCTGGCACAGTTGCAAAATAAAATGCTGCTGGAATGGTTATAACAATTTGCAGCACTATTATAATCAAATAATGTGATGTAGATATAAAATATAAATACGGAATGATTAAAAGAGCTAAAAAAACAATACAAGTAGGAATAATAATATCACTTCCAATTTTATCTGCAGCCCATCCTGTAAAAGGAATAATTGAAACTAACATTGTAATCGATAACGTATTAAGTGTTAGTGCTATCGATGTTTTATAATGTAAAATATTGACTAAATAGGGTACTAGATATACAAATAATAAATACGTTGTAATTACCCCAAAACATGTTAGTACGGCAACGAGTATTAATTCATTTTTTTGACACTTTATTAATTGATACATCGGGCGTCGATCAATTTTATCTTTTGATAATAGTTTTTGAAAATAGGTTGGCTCCTGAATAAATGCGCGTAATGTAAAACAAATAACACTAAATAATAAGGATAAAAGAAAAGGTATGCGCCATAATCCCAATATAATTTCATTTTCAGAGAAATTTAAAATAATAATAAGGCAAGTAACAGAAGCTAATAAGATGCCGAGATTGCTACCTAAAACGGCAATGCTGCTAAAGGTATTTCGTTTGTTACTGGTAGCATGTTCTACTAAATAAATAACAGATCCAGTATACTCACCACCGTATGATATTCCTTGAAGCATTCTAAATAACAACAACAAAATTGCAGCAAAATAACCAATAGAATGATATGTTGGAAGTATTCCAACTATACCTGTCGCAATCATCATCAGTAAACTAGATAAGACCAAAGCTTTTCTTCGGCCGTAGATATCCCCAATCCGACCAAAAATGATTGCGCCAATAGGTCTGGCAAGATAGCCGAATAAAAAAATACCGCATATATTAAGCAGGCTAATATAACTATTTTGATTGGGAAAAAATGCTTTTACTAAATAAACAGACAGGAATGGATAAATTGATAGATCATAAGTCTCTATGGCATTTCCTATGATTATAGTAAGCATTATTGGAAATTTTGATTTCTTCATTTTATCGTCTACTAATCAATTTGTGGGCATACTATCATTTAAAGATCGAAATCGAAACTAAAATATCCGTGTAAAACACGGATATTTTTCTAGCTTATAAGTTTTAAGATTGGCGCATTGAATAGAGCAGGAAGATAGTTGTAAGTCGAGTTCGTAATTTATTTCATATGTTATTGAGCATTATATGGTGTTTATGCTTAAAATTGATGATTGACAGCTCAATCGTTACCGAGCTATAGTTACTCTCTTTTCATTTTATTGAATATATTTTAATCAAAATAATAACTATTAAGGAGCAAAAGAAATGTCAATTTCCAGCACAATAACAAAAAAACAAGATCATTTTTTATGCATTCAAACAACTGAATTAACGTCAAACGATTTATTTGATCTATGTTCAAACAAAATTCAAGCTATTCAAATAAAGGATTATTACCCTAAAGAAATTTGTAAAAAAGTAAGTGAGCGAATATTATTGGGTGAAAGGGGCTATTACATCAATGCTCCCAGCATTGGACGAATTGGAATGGCCTATTTTGAGGCTTCCGGGGACAATGCTCTGATACAGAAATATTATCGTGATGCTATTGAAAATATTAATAGTATTCGTCGTATTTTTTCTCCCCACTACTCACCATTAGATAAATTTCGCTTAGAGCTACAAGAACGATGGTTACATGGCTGTAATATCGAGAATATTGACAAGAAGCGTATGTTTGTTGGTTTATGTCGTGTAGTAGATGAGAATATTGATTTTTTACCTCATCAAGATATTTTTAGCAGGGATGTAAATGATAATAAAATTGCGAACAACCTTCTCAGTCAGCTTTCTGTCAATATTTATTTGCAAATGGCTCCAAAAGGGGGCGAGCTTGAAATGTGGGACTTGCTTATGACAACTGAAGAATACGATAGAATTCGCCAAGGTAATTATGGACTTCCTAGAGAGGTAATGGGTAATGCACATTTAACAGTTAAACCTGAAACTGGCGATCTCATATTATTTAATGCAAAGAAATTTCATGCCGTCAGACAAAGTATTGGAGGAAAGCGGATATCGATTTCATGCTTTGTTGGATACAGAGGAATTAATAAACCGCTAACAGTTTGGAGTTAGATGAGCAAGTTTATTTAACAATATGGCGGTGGTCGCTTGGTGAGAATTTAATAAAGAAAGTTGGTGATTATATCTTATGTTCAATGAATCTGTAATATCAGTATTGTCCATGATTGGATTTGTACATTTAGTAGCACTTATTAGCCCAGGCCCAGATTTTGCAATGATTTTGCGATCTAGCATACAATATGGGAAGCAATATGCTTTATTATCAGCGTTTGGACTTGCACTCGGTGTTGCATTTCACGTCACATACACTATATTGGGTTTAAATTTATTAATAAAATCTATTCCTTGTTTTATACATTTTGTTGCTGTTTTCGGATCAGTATATTTTTTCTATCTAGGATATAAAACGATAACTTTTGCAATTAAATCAAAAAATCAAGTGATTAGTTTGACTGTGATTGGTCATAATAATGGAACTCATTCAAAAGCAACTACAAAATGGAAAGCAATCAGCACTGGATTTTTTACCAATGCTCTAAATCCAAAAGCTTTTGTGTATTTTTTAAGTTTTTTCGCGGCAGCCATCTCTAATATTAAGACGCCCTACTTGAGCATAGGTGTAGGAATAGAAGTTATTTTGTTAACATGGGCATGGTTTGCATTTTTATCTTTTATTGTTTCCTCCAATAGTTTTCTTAAAATTATGCAAAAATATAACTTTTTTACTAACCTTTCTATTGGTGTTGTATTTATCTTTTTTAGTATTAGCATGATTTTATTTACTTATTTTTAATTAAGTCAACTTGACTTGACGTAGCGAATGAATTGTTCAAATAGATTTTTTTTGGCCACAATTCGTTTTACTTTATAGAAAATGGATATAAAAAATATGATTAAATCCTTACAATTTCATCCAGCAATAAATCAACCTCAATTAGTAGCTTCAAGTGTTACTGATTTACTGCAAAACTGGAACAATCCTGTCCCCGTAGAAGATATATGGGTTGCAGAAATTGAACCTTCTCTAGCAGGAGGTCATGATTTCTGCAAGCAATATGACATACCTTTTGATGCTGGTGCAAATTGTGTTGTGATTGAATCTGTCCGCAATGAAATGCGCACTTTGGCGGCGTGTGTTGCATTAGTTGGCTACCAAATGAATTTTAATGGGATCATTAGAAAAAAATTAAATGCGCGCAAAGTATCGTTAGCCTCTTTGAGCTTAGTTTTAGAAGAAACAAAAATGGAGCATGGCAGTATAACACCGTTTGGTCTCCCATCGCATTGGCCAATTTTACTTGATGCACGAGTACTCAATTCATCTCGTATCATCATAGGTTCGGGGTTGCTTAAATCAAAACTTTGTTTACCTAGTCAGGTGCTTGCTAACCTTCCTGGTGCAGTAGTGGTTGAAGGATTAGCATCAAAAATTATGGATAATAAATAATAACATTGATCATTATTTTTATTAATCATTGATTGTTTATTTAGTGACTTAATAACTGTCATCAACTGGCTGTTTCATCCCGTTTTTATGTGTCGAAACCATGGCAATTATGATATTTGTAATTTCACAATTTTGGGGTATTTTTGAGGATATAATGAAAAATAAGCTCGAAAATATAATTAATAATTAAATCAAAAAATGAAATGGAGTAATAAAACTACATGGCAGCAATAGAACCGTTGTATCTATTATTTGGAATTGAGTCAGCGACATTATCCAAAAAGGAAAAAATTTTATTAGAAGCAGAATTATTTTTACGCTTATGCGAGGAGTTAAGGGAATTTTTCAGAAAACAATATAAGGATTGCTTTCTTTTAATGAAATTAACTAAAGACAAGGAAAATATCATGCTTGAATCTAATTTTATTGCTTTTTTTATCGAAGACATATTGGCAACAAAAGAATATAATTTGAAGGGAATCGCACTTTATACTGATACCCATGAAGATGTGCTTCATGAAGCATATGCAGGATTGAACTTATATCCTTCCGCCATTTTGCTGCGTAAAATAATTGAGTTACATCGAACTGTTAGACGTGAATTATATCAAAAAATTATAAAAAAAATTGCTTTAGGATATTTATCTGTAGCATAAATATCATATATATATGCATATACACAAAAAAAATGGGTGGTAGTGTTTAAATAGCTGTGTCTACCTATCGATTCATAGATATCCAATAAAAGAAGAAAATGCTTTTTTATTTCATCCATCCATTTTAAATTTTTTACCCTAGCCCTCCAATAAATAAAACTTGGAGGGAAGGGGATAAGAACTATGCATCGATCTCTAAAATTTGCGAGGTATTTCAGGTTCGCAATTTTTTATTTCACACGAACCAGCCTATAACCATCCCCAGCCACTTGCGTTAATTTATTATGTTCAGGCATATGATCGCCTATCATTAAAACCCAATTTTTATCTTTAGGCGTTTTAGAAAAATCATATTTTTGATCTGCAGCAAGAGCTTCAAAAGAAACTTTTTCATTATCCAAATAAAACATGGAACGATATAACCCTGCTAAATGAGAACCCACCACTAAAACTTTAGCACGTTCCTCATGCGGTAAATAAGATCGAGCAAAAATACCTGCTTTATCAAAAACATTAGGGTTAATAGTGAGTCTAATTTGTTGATGAATGTAATGCATGGAATATAAAGTAAATAGCGGCACCATGAGATACATAAATAATTCTGCGCCCCTACTCGGACTGTAAACCCATAACATAAGCGCTGATAAAGATAAAAAACTCAAGCCATAAAATACCGTTTTTTTATTCAGAAAAGATGCAAGCTCCGGGCCATCGACGTAACTTGGAATATAAAAACGTAATCCTCCAAGGACCGCATAAATCAATATTATTCCAATGATAAAGGCAAGCATTGTTCTAAAAATAATAGAACTTTTTTTTGAATCTAAAGAAAATTGAGAAGCTGTTATGATAAACAATAAAGGAAAGAGAAAATTATAATATCGAAAACTAAGTCTACCTATCGATTCATAGGGGCCATAATTAACAGTAGACGCTGCAAAAAACCCTATTAATGGCATAAGCGTCACTATTATTGCCAAACTGTAGCATGCCATCTGTTGCGCTGGTTTTAACTCTCCAGGATATCTTAATACATTAAATGCGGCCGCGATAGCAACCCCAAAAATGGCACATAATACTAATACATGCCCTTTGATATTAATCAATGCTAATTTCGACAATGCCCAATAATAATTTACATTTGATACGGCTGAATCAGCGATTGAAGTATACGTCGTTCCAAAAAAAGTAAGCCCTGCTTTGCCTGCTAAAACATATGCGATAATAAATTTTGTTAGTAATGCTGTAACTATAAAAAAACCTGCGCTTATAAATGGTTGTTTCCAAGGCTTCTGTCGTTTAATGTAAAATACATACAATATTAATGCGGGAATTAAAAATAAAGCGTGAAATTTTACTAAAGAAGCTGCTCCTAACAACACTCCTGCAAAACACCAAGCTTTTAATCCAGATTCCGCATCAAGCCTTAAAACAAACCAAGTAAATAACCAAAATGAAAAATAATACAAGGCTTCTGGCATGTAATAAGCTGTATAACTGTTCACAGGACTTAATAAAGCTATTAATGTAATGAATAATGCCAGATTTTTAGTACAAACTTGTCTAGCTATCGAATAAATAAAAGGAGCTGCTGCTACAAAGAAGAAACTATTTAATATTCTTGCACAACCAAGAAAACCATCGCCGCAATAATTTGTTTTTTTATAAATAGCGAAATATAAATAATAGGGAATGGGTGCATCTTTAAGTGCCTGGATTCTAGAAAATAAGCTATAGCTGTATTCATCACCAAAAACTACCGGATATATACCAAAATTCCTAAAAAGCAGCATAAAGAACACTACTATCATGAATAAAAAAAGAAAGTGTTTTTTTATTTCATCTATCCATTTTAAATTTTTATACACAAAAAAAACTCCATGCAAAATTAAATTGTTCAAGATTAGGCAGCGCCCTCTGGAAGTGTCGCATTAATGACATGCACCAGTGTGTAACCACCCATTGCTATTTGAGTAAATTTAGTATTTGGCGCGTCATTACCAATAACCAAAACCCATTCTTTATCTTTCGGCGTTTTAGAAAAATCGTATTTCCCCTGTTCAGCAATTGTTTCGCAAGAAGCCTTTGCGTTGTCCAAATAAAACAAGGAACGATATAATCCAGCCATGTGCGTACCCACAATGAGCACTTTAGAGCGTTCCTCAGAAGGTAAATAAAATCGAGTAAACATACCTGCCTTATCAAAAACAGTGGGCTCTAAATTACGTCTAAATTGTTGATGAATGTAGTATGTCGAATAAATAATAAATATGGGCATCATATAATACAGAAATAATTTAGCACCTTTGCTCGGAGCATAAATCCATAACATAAGCGCCGACAAAGATAGAATACCCATCCCATAATATAACACCCTCGCATCGAGCAAAGATGCAAGTTCCGGACCATCTACATAACTAGGAACATAAAAACGAAATCGACTCAAAACTGCATAAATTAATATTGCACCCATAATAAAAGCAAGAACCACTCTATATTTAATAGAACCTGTTTGTGGAGATATAGAAAATTGAGAAGCTGCTACGATAAACAGCAAAGGAAAAGCAAAATTATAATAACGTATACTAAGCCTGCCGATGGATTCATAAGGGCCATAATTGACGGTAGATGCTGCGAATAAACCTATTAACGGAATCAGTGTAAATAACAATCCCAACGTATAACATGAAATTTTTTGTGAAAAGATAATTTCTCCATCATGTTTCAGGCTGCTCAATGCGGCTGCAATAGATACTCCAAATAATATAACAATCACCAACACATGCCCTTTTATATTTATAAGTGCGAGTGATAGAAGATCCATGTAATGTTTCATATTTGAAGTTGCTGAAGCAGCCATTGATGTATAAGTTACACCAAAAAAGGTAAGACCCGACTTACCTGCCACTATATATCCAACAAAAAACTTCACCAACAATGCAGAGGCAATAAAGAAACTTATACTTATCCAAGCTTGGCCTATCCATGGCTTGTCATATTGTCTTTTAATATAAAATATATACAATATAGCCATCGGAAAAAGAAGCAATCCATGCGGTTTTACTAAAGAAACCATGCCTAGCAACACACCTGCTAAACACCATGAACGTGTTTTTGATGTTGCATCAAGCCTCAGAACAAACCATGTAAACATCCAAAATACAAAATAATAGAAAGACTCTGGCATATAATAAGCCGTATAACTATTAACAGGACTTAATAGAGCTAACAATACGATAAAACATGCTGTTTTTTTTGTGCATACTTGTCTTGCAATGGAATAAATAAATGGTGCCGCAGATACATAAAACAAACTATTTAATATTCTTGCACAACCAAGAAATCCATCACCGCAATAATTCGTTTCTTTAAAAATGATGAAATATAAATAATTAGGAAATGCTTCATCTTTAAACGATAAAATTCTAGAATATAAGCTATAACCATATTCATCAGCAAAAACTACCGGATACATACCAAAATTTCTAAAAAGCAGCATAAAGAACACTGCGATCATGAATAAAAAAAGAAAATGTTTTTTTATTTCATCTATCCATTTTAAATTTTTATACACAAAATACTCCATGCAAGATTAAATTGTTCAAGATTATAAACGAGAATTACAATTTTTTCCGTCAGTTTTATAACTCTCGACGAGATGAATAAAAATTGACAAATTTCATTTTTACCTGTAAATTTCGTCTGTAGCCCCCGAAATTTACAGGTAAAAATTTATTATGAAACGCAATATGTACAATAAAATCAATTGGTTACTATCGATGTTCCCAGCTGTGGCTATTATTGGCGCAAGACAGTGCGGAAAGACCACGTTAGTCAAAGCTTTACGGCCTGATTGGCTTTATATGGATTTAGAGAAACCTTCTGATTTCAATCGCATTGACCTTGATCCGGAGTTTTTTTTACAACAAAATCCTGAGCATATTATTTTTGATGAGGCGCAACTCTCTCCAACATTATTTGAAGTTTTGCGGGGCACTATTGATAACGATCGCAATAAGACAGGACGCTTTCTTATCACCGGTTCAAGCAGTCCAGAACTGATCACACACATTTCAGAAACCCTAGCAGGTCGTATCGCAACCATTGAATTAGGAACTTTAAAAGCTAATGAAGTCTTTGATAAACCCTTAAGTCCTATTTACCAATTATTTGAAAATCCATTATCAACTACTTTTTTTGATCATTTACCACCTGCTGCATTAAGCTTAAAGGACATTCAAAAAGCATGGTACGAAGGAGGTTATCCTGAACCTGTATTAAAAAAATCAAAGACATTTTATTTGCAATGGATGGAAAATTACGAAAATACGTATATTTATCGTGACATTGCAAGACTCTATCCTCGTTTGAATAAAATTGCCTACCAACGATTTTTAGCAATGTTATGCGGTTTATCAAGCACAGTACTCAATAAATCTGATTTAGGGCGCGCATTGGAAGTAAACGAAAAATCTATTCGAGAATTTTTAACTATCGCTGATGGTACTTTTTTGTGGCGTCAATTATACAGTTATGAGAAATCGAAAACAAAAAGTTTAATTAAAATGCCAAAAGGTCATATTCGTGATACTGGGTTATTACATACATTATTACGCATTACTAATGAAAAACAATTGTTTAGTGATCCTATTGTTGGACGATCCTTTGAAGGTTTTGTTATTGAAGAATTGATCAAAGGATTACAATCATTGATGCTGACACATTGGCAACCGTTTTATTATCGCACACGCGGTGGAGCTGAAATTGATTTAATTCTTGAAGGACCTTTTGGAACGTTACCAATAGAAATTAAATACGGCACCAAAGTCGCTCCGAATCAACTCAAATCCCTAGAAAACTTTGTGATCGATAACAATTTGCCTTTTGCTCTTGTCATAAACCAGGCTGAGAAAGCTTATTGGCTTAATCGATATATTTTTCAGTTGCCGGCTAATTATTTGTGATTTATAGTTTTTTCCGTCAGTTGCAGTTATTAAGAATTTCTTAATAACTGAATTTTGATCAAGTTAGGGCTTGTTTACAATTCGCTAGGCTGAGCCAAAAAGCCTTGATTTTAGAGGATCGCAGCGCAGCATACGTTGTTGGTATGTGAGCAGCGAACCGCAAAAAATCAAGGATTTTTGGCCAGCATAGTAGAATTGTAAACAGCCCGTAATGACGTGAGTGCTTTCTGCAATATACAAACCCCTACACATCGATTAAAATCACCCTTCTTCGAATAATCAATAAACAAAGGTTGTTACCTTATGGAAAAAATAGCTCTTATTACGGGAATCACTGGACAAGATGGTTCTTATTTGGCCGATTTGTTATTGAACAAAGGATATATAGTGCACGGCATTAAGCGTCGGGCGTCGCTTTTTAATACCGATCGTATTGATCATTTATATCAAGATCCTCATACTAAAAATTGCAGGCTATTTTTACATTACGGTGACATGACCGATTCCACTTGTTTAATTCGTATTATTCAACAAGTACAACCGGATGAAATTTACAATCTTGCTGCACAAAGCCATGTGGCAGTTTCGTTTGAAGAGCCAGAATATACTGCTAATGCCGATGGTTTAGGGACATTGCGTATTTTAGAAGCGATTCGTATATTAGGTTTACAAAAAAAGACGCGCGTTTATCAAGCATCTACTTCAGAACTTTATGGTTTGGTACAAGAAGTGCCGCAAAAAGAAACGACACCTTTTTATCCACGTTCACCTTATGCCGTCGCTAAACTTTATGCTTATTGGATTACTGTCAATTATCGCGAAGCGTATGGTATTTACGCCTGCAATGGTATTTTATTTAACCATGAATCTCCTGTGCGCGGTGAAACATTTGTAAGCCGTAAAGTGACTCGCGGTTTAGCGCGTATCAAATTGGGACTGCAAGACTGTTTATACATGGGTAATTTAGATGCAAAACGTGACTGGGGCCATGCAAAAGATTATGTAGAGATGCAATGGCTTATGTTACAGCAAGATAAACCTGAAGATTATGTGATTGCCACGGGGAAACAATACACCGTTCGTGAATTTATTAATTGTGCCGCTCAAAAACTCGATCTTGCCTTGCGATGGGAAGGTGAAGGCGTCCATGAAAAAGCCTATGATACTTCTGGCCGCTGCATTATCGCAGTGGATCCGCGTTATTTTAGACCTGCTGAAGTGGAATCGTTACTTGGCGATGCCACTAAAGCTAAAGAAAAACTAGGCTGGGTCCCTAAAATATCTTTCGATCAACTTGTCAGTGAAATGGTGCATGAAGATTTACGTGCTGCAGAATGTGATGACCTAGTAAAAGAACATGGGTTTCCGGTGTTTGATTATCATGAATAAATAAAGCGAAAATTATATTATTTAAATACCTATAGATTTTCGTCGACGGGGTTCCGGGGACTTCTTCTCTGATATAGCTAATAAAGGCCTATTTTCTTTGATCTCAGCTACTGGAGAACCCAGCGATGAAGATGATGTATCATCTATTTTTATTTTCAAAGGAGTTTTAGGAGCCGTTACTTCACAGTTTTCTGCGGGATCGATTCCATAAGATGAACATCCCATCAAAACAGCTTTATTATAAACATCTCTAGGCGTTGCAAGGCATGGAGGCGCTGGAAAAATAGAAAGACCCGTTAGAAGGCACATAATCGAGCTTGTCATTTGATAAGACTTATAACACTTATTGGTACGTATTTTTGAATATTCTGGGTAAATTTCCCTCAACACAGATTCAACGGCATCTGCGCAATTATTCCTAAGCAGATTATAGGTTTCATCAGACGTGAAGTTATTTTGAAAACGTTCATTGCTGCGCATTTTTTGAGCAAAATCACCGTACGACATCGTGCTGTAAAGCCTTTGAACTCCTAAACAACATTGGTTAATTTTGCTCGTTTCATCTTTATATTTACGCAAATCACGTAAATTTTTTCCATAATCCACCGAGAAAAACCTTTCAGTCTCCGTATCTTCTACTAAAAGCGCAACGTGCTGACCACAACAATGAAAGGGAACAAATCTGTTAAATAAAAATACACTTACTTTTAAACCCATAACCACTTACCTGAATAGCTTACTATTGGTCACGAATTTATCATATAATTATTAAATAAATCTTAAATGAACAAAATGCATAGTTTTTTAGCGGAAAGTTGTTTAAAAAATGAACTTACTTACCCCACCCAACGCAATTCACCGGTATTTCTAATCCATGGGTTAAGTTTTTGGGCTTTTTGCGGCATGTTGTTTTTCGCAAACTTGGCTTTTGACACGGCCGGATATTTTCCATAAGCCAATATATACCAATCACGGCCATTGTGTTGGGTGAGGGCATAGTGAGTTTTATCTTGTAATTTCAAACGCGATTGTAACTGTTTAACATCATCTAATTTGTAACTGCCAAATATTTGCAGGGTATATTTATTTTTGGCAAAAGGCACAGGAACTTTGGCTTTTACAACTTCTTTTTTAACAGGTTTTTCTTCTTCTTTCTTTACCAAAGACTTAGGCGCTATTTTCTTGGGTTCTTCTTCAGGTTTTTTTGCCGCAACAGGATGAGGCTGCAGATCTTTTAAAGACATGATTACATCATCTTCATTAATTTCCGGTTTATTTTCCGGTGTTGCTTTGACCGCCATATGTAACGGGTCTTCTGGCACTTTATTATTTGCTTTTTTAACATCTGCTATTTTCTTTTGAAGCTCAGGGTCTTTTAACGATTCAGATAAATTATTTTCAGAATAACGCAATTTATAAGATTTTTTTCGCGGCAGATAAGCTTCTGCTTTGTCTCTTTCAATCACCTGCAATGCTCTGATAGCAGGTCTATACATTTGTTGGGCAGATAGGTTAATCCAAAAAAGGCCGGATTCTTTATGCGGCTCGACGCCTAAACCGTAATAATACATATAACCTACGGCATATTGCGCTTCAGGGCTGCATTTAACGGCCAAAGGTAATAATTCTGCAAATGCTTGTTTAAAATCACCCGAATTGAAAGTTGCTTTAGCCGATTGTACTTCTTCTGCCATTCTTGCGGATGCGCAAGCCAGCAATAGACCTAATAAAAAGATTATGATAATCCATCGAGAGAGCTTTACCATTCAATCCTCATCATGCAGTAACTTTTTAGGCATCCCTTGAAAAGATAACGGCTGACGTTGCAATGGCAACTTTTCCATACGTCCTGCATTTTCTAGTATAACTCCATCCGCAATAATTGCACCAACCTTCACGCCCATAGGCAACATATCGCCCACAAGATAAACTTTTCCACCCTTTCCTGCTTCAGAAATCATCACACTGGACTTATTTTCTGGAACAGCATGGACCACGCCTATTAAACTCAATTGCAAACTGGTGATAGGTAAAATAGAAGTATCCGTAGGTTTTGCAGCATTACCAAATAAATGCCAATTGGGAAGTTCTTGTATCAAACTGGAACTTTGTGTTTGCGCGAGAGGCAACTCCGTTGTATTCGTTGCAATGTTAATAAGTTTACTATCAGCATACCAGGTCAAAGGTGTTTTAATGAGAACCATTAATAACAATAGACATGCTACTATCAACGCGGCCCAACATAAGCGCCGGCCCCATAAGCCTGTCAAAAAAGGTATTACAAATTCTTCCATCATTGACACACCTCTATACTATTGTACCCATTTAGCCGCTTCTTTTGCAAAATAAGTCAGAATTGCATCAGCTCCAGCACGTTTAATGGCAATCAATGATTCCATGACCACAGCTTTTTCATCTAACCATCCTCGCTCTGCTGCAGCTTTTAACATGGCATATTCACCGCTTACTTGATAAACAAAAGTAGGTACGCGGAATTTTTCTTTTGTTTGCTGCACAATATCTAAATAAGGCATGCCGGGTTTAATCATCACGATATCAGCACCTTCTTGCAAATCGAGCGCCACTTCATGCAACGCTTCATCTTTATTACGCGGGTCCATTTGATATTGAGATTTATCGGCTTTGCCTAATGCGGCCCCTGAACCTACTGCATCACGAAAAGGGCCATAAAAATGGGAAGCATATTTGGCTGAATAAGCAAGAATACGAGTATGCGTAAAAAGCGCTGCTTCTAATGCTTCGCGAATGGCACCTATGCGGCCATCCATCATATCGGAAGGAGCGACAATATCTGCACCGGCTGCTGCATGCGAAAGTGCTTGTTTGATTAGAACTGCGATTGTCTCATCATTTAACACATCATCTTTATCATCCAAAATTCCATCGTGACCATGAGAAGTATAAGGATCTAACGCAACATCGGTGATAATACCCAAATCAGGATAGGCTGTTTTCAACTGCCGCACAGCTCTTTGCACTAAACCTTCAGCGTTATAAGCTTCTTCTGCAAGCAGTGATTTTTTACTGCTATCTATCACTGGAAATAACGCAATGGCTGGAATACCCAATTCAACTAATTCTTTGGCTTCATTTAACAATAAATCAACGCTCATTCTTGTGATCCCCGGCATGGATAAAACCGGTTCCAGACGATTTTGGCCTTCTACTATAAACATGGGATAAATTAAATCATCAACCGTAAGCCTAGTTTCCGCGATTAAACGACGCGAAAAGCGTGTTTGCCGCATGCGGCGCATGCGGGTATGAGGAAAGCTGCGGTTAATTTTAGTTGTCATATTATGACCCAAATAATTAATTTTGTATTATACTACTCAAACTTAACATTCATGAAAAAATCTTTGATGCAAGCGAATCGTATAGCTGTCTACCCCACTACACCTGATGTAGAAACTGATGCCAAAACCCTAGCACAAAACCTTAATCTGCCTTTATTAACCTATGCTGATAAACAATACCCCTATTTATTGGTAGTAACGCCGCATTATGTTGGATTACAGCAACAACACATGGCATCACAGGCTGTCTATGTTGATTTTCTTACCAAAAAATGGCAGCGGCGCTTACAACAACTTTCTCTTAAAAAAGAAGCACTTGCCCGGGCTTTAGGTTTGAAATCAAAAACTCGCCCAATTATTGTTGATGCAACAGGGGGGCTAGCCCGTGATAGTTTTCTTATTGCAGCTCTTGGCTTTGAGTTGACCTTATTAGAGCGCTCACCTATTGTCTATACATTAATAAATGATGGCATCAAACGCGCTAAACAAGACCCCGCGAGCCATGACGCTATAAACCGATTACGGACCGTGCAAACGGACGCTATTATATGGCTTAATCAGCTTAAAGACCAAGATAAACCTGATATTATTTATCTTGATCCTATGTTTCCTCTGAAGAAAAAATCAGCGCTTTCTAAAAAAGAAATGCTTATCTTTCATGATATTGTAGGTAATGACCAAGATGCTGATAGCTTACTTTCTACCGCTTTAACTTGTGCCACTAAACGGGTTGTGGTAAAAAGACCCAGACTTTCGGAAGGTTTGGCATCGCGCGCTCCCTCTTTTTCCTTAAGCGGCAGCAGTTGTCGATTTGATGTATATTTAATATGAGAACACCATGGATATCATTTATTATTTAATAGATTTTTTATTGCATCTTGATAAACACTTAATTGCTTTTGTAACCACTTATGGAACATGGACTTATATCTTATTGTTCCTTATTATTTTTTGTGAAACGGGCATTATTTTTACTGCCATCTTGCCCGGTGACTCTTTATTATTTGCCGCAGGGGCGCTTACCGCAAGCATGGAAAACGTGTTGAACATCCATATTTTGTTCATTTTATTAACAACAGCTTCTATTGCTGGTAATGGACTGAACTATTTTATCGGCAAATCCTTAGGGCCTATTATCTTTCGGTCCAAGCGTTCCTTTCTTTTTAATCCCAAAAATGTAGAAAAAACGCATGCTTTCTTCGAACGTTACGGCGGAAAAGCTATTGTCATCGCCCGCTTTATGCCGATTTTCCGCACCTTTGCCCCTTTTGTCGCTGGTATAGGTTATATGACTTATCGCCGCTTCTTTATGTATAGCATTGTTGGCGCTGTACTTTGGATAGGAACATTGGTGTATGGAAGTTATTTGTTTGGCAATATTCCTATCGTCAAAGAAAACTTTTCATTAGTTATTATCGCTATTATCACATTGTCTATCATGCCTGCATTAGTCGAAATTTTGCGCAGAAAACTTACAAAGGCGGCAACTGATTGATTCAAGAAACATTTGCCGACAATTGTTACTAACTTGCTGGGATCTTCTGGCATCTAGACAAAACGTCTAAGATCGTGCAGAATGCCTATCCTATAAATCTTAACCGTTACCTTGTACAGGAGCACTAAGCAGTATGGATCTTCGAAAAATCCGCAAACTTATCGAACTTATTCAAGAAACCGGCATCGCTGAAATTGAAATTCGCGAAGGTGAAGAATCAGTGCGTATTAGCCGCGAAAATAGCAAAGTTGCAGCAGCACCCATTTATACAGCCGCAGCACCCGTAACCACGCATATGGTTTCTGAAGCACCGAAGCCTGCATCCGCAGAAGCCCCTGCAGCACCCGCAAATCCACATATCAATAAACACACCGTAAAAGCACCTATGGTTGGAACTGTATACCTTGCTCCATCACCGGGCGCTAAAGTATTTGTCAATGTTGGACAATCCGTGAAAGCCGGTGATGTATTATGCTTAATTGAAGCCATGAAAATGTTTAATCAAATTGAAGCTGATAAAAGCGGTACTATTTCATCGATTCTCGTTGATACCGGCGCCCCTGTTGAATTTAATCAACCCTTATTTGTGATTGAATAACAGGATAATCATTATGCTAGATAAAGTTGTCATTGCAAATCGGGGCGAAATTGCCTTACGTATTTTGCGCGCGTGTAAAGAATTAGGCATTAAAACGGTAGCTGTGCATTCTACCGCTGATCGCGATCTCATGCATGTGCGTTTAGCCGATGAATCTGTTTGTATTGGACCGCCCGCTCCTTCCGAAAGTTATTTAAGCATACCGGCTATCATCAGTGCCGCAGAAATTACAGATGCTGTGGCGATACATCCAGGCTATGGGTTTTTAGCTGAAAACGCTAACTTTGCCGAACAAGTAGAAAAAAGCGGCTTTATTTTTATAGGACCCAAACCCGACAGCATACGGCAAATGGGTGATAAAGTAGCTGCCATTCAAGCGATGAAAGCTTTGAAAATACCTTGCGTTCCAGGATCAAGTGATCCTATTGCCGATGATGACGATGAAGGCACGATACGTATGGCACGTGAAATTGGTTATCCAGTTATTATTAAAGCGGCAGGCGGTGGTGGTGGCCGCGGCATGCGCGTGGTACATACTGAACCGCATTTATTAAATGCCATTGCCATGACTAAAACCGAAGCGCGCGCTGCATTCAATAATGACAAGGTATATATGGAAAAATACCTGCAAACACCACGCCACATTGAAATTCAAGTGATAGGTGATGGTCAAGGAAATGCAGTGCATTTAGGCGAACGCGATTGCTCCATTCAACGCCGTCATCAAAAAATCATTGAAGAAGCACCAGCACCCGGCATCACCCCCGAACAACGTGCAGCCATTGGTGAGCGTTGCGCGCAAGCATGCCGCGACATGAAATATCGCGGGGCTGGAACGTTTGAGTTTCTTTATGAGAACCAAGAATTTTTCTTCATAGAAATGAATACTCGTATTCAAGTTGAACATCCTATTACTGAAATGATTACCGGTATTGATATTGTCAAAGAACAATTACGAATTGCTGCAGGCGAAAAACTTTCTGTCTCGCAGTCTGATATTCGCATTAAAGGCCATGCCATTGAGTGCCGAATCAATGCCGAAGACCCGCGGTCTTTTGTACCCTCACCAGGCACGATTAGTCATTTTCATGCACCTGGCGGCCCAGGCATACGTTTAGACTCGCATATTTATAGCAGTTATAAAGTACCGCCATTTTACGATTCATTAATCGCCAAAGTGATTGCCTACGGTGATAATCGCGAAATGGCCTTGGCACGTATGCGCAATGCGCTTGATGAAATGGTCGTGGATGGTATTAAAACCAATATTCCTTTGCATCAAGATATTTTACGTGGGAATACCTTCCAGAAAGGGATAGTGAATATTCATTATTTGGAACAGTGGTTGAATTTATAGAAAAATCCCCCCGGCGCTGACGCGCCGACCCCCTTTTTCAAAGGGGGTGTTTTTGGAGCTTATTAATGCCCTGGAAAGAATTACATATCACAACAACAGCCGATAAAGTCGATGCTATCAGTGATTTATTATCAACTTTCGGGGCAAATGCGGTTACTTTTCGAGATGCCGGGGATGATCCCATCTTTGAACCTGCAAGCAACACCCCTAGGGTTTGGGCAAAAACTATAGTCATCGGTTTATTTGACCAAACCCAAGATCTTTCTTTTTTATTAAAACAATTAAACGATAATGCTATTCAAATCATAGACATACCTGATGAAGACTGGGTTAGACGCTCGTTAGACAGCTTTAAACCCATGAAATTTGGAAAAAAACTGTGGATTTGCCCCAGTTGGCAGACAATACCTGAGCCAGATGCTGCAAAAATCATACTCGACCCCGGGCTTGCCTTTGGTACAGGATCCCATGCAACAACAGCCCTCTGTCTTGACTGGTTAGATGAAAATATTCAAGCAGAACAATGTGTTATCGATTATGGTTGCGGCTCTGGCATATTAGGTTTAGCAGCACTCAAACTGGGTGCTAAACAAGTTATAGCTGTCGATAATGATGAACAAGCGTTACTTGCTGCCGAACAGAATAGCCAACAAAATGATTACTATCCTCCTGTTTTTACTACCTATTTGCCTGAAAACCTGCCGAAGGATAGTAAAGCTGATTTAGTGATAGCTAATATTCTTGCTGAACCTTTAGTAAAATTAGCCCCCAAATTAGCTGCGATGACACGGTTTGGTGGTAAAATCCTGCTTTCTGGTGTATTATTTGACCAGATTGAAAGCATTAACAATGCTTATAAAAACTGGTACATTATGCAAAAACCTGTTTTAAAGGAGGGCTGGGTAAGTTTGGTAGGAATTCGTGCAAACAACATTTGATCGAACTACGAACAATAGTGTATAATCTTCGCTTGAAGAATGTTAAACCCTTTTGCTTACTTATTGAGAGATGAACATGGCTATTAACAGTAATATGATAGAAACGAACGAAACGACCCAAAATTCACAATCGTCGTTTATCGTTGCACACAAGAACCAACCATTGCATGACAGCGTACGTCAGGCTCTTGAGAGCTATTTTACCCAACTAAAGGGCCAGGCTCCTACCAATCTTTATGAAATGGTATTAGCTGAAGTAGAAGTTCCTTTACTTGAGGCTGTTATGGAATATACCAAAGGTAATCAATCACGAGCAGCAATATTGCTAGGCTTAAGCCGCGGCACACTGCGCAAGAAACTGAAAATTTATGGTATGTTAGAATAGTTGGAACATTAACAACTTAAAAAAGAATCCCGCTTAGGCGGGATTTTTTTTGCCCTTCTCGCGCCCCCTTTTTCAAAGGGGGTAATAGTATGTATAATCAAACAAAGCAACAAGGGAAACCTGGCTATGCTAACAACAAAAAATGCAAATGACACGCAAGACGAACAACATACGGATGATCTCGGATATCATGGTAAAGCCGAATCGCAAATCCCGCTTTTTACACTTACCAAAAATACTGCTATTGAAACGCACAGCAATCAAACATTGCTGCATAGCAAATTTATTACACATAATCCAAAAGCAGGCGTAAACCCGCTGGTTGATACGGCTGCTTATTTATTTTCTAGCGTCGGTAAATTAACTTTTTTAAAATCCCATCGCAGCCTGAATAAGCTGCAAAAAGACTTGGTAACCGAAATTAATACCTTCCAGGATGCGGCTAAAGCCCATGGCTATACATCTGAGTATATTTTAGTCTGCCGTTATGCCATATGCGCCACTATCGATGATATCATCACCCATACGACATGGGGCGGCGAAGGACAATGGGATACTTACAGTGTACTTACTGTTTTTAACCAGGAAGCACCGCAACCCGATAGATTTTTTTTGATCCTGGAACGTATCATCAAAGACCCTAGATTGTACATTGATGTGATGGAATTTATGTATATTTGTTTGAGCTTGGGCTATAAAGGGAATTATCGTACAAGCACCTATGGCAACTTTCAATTAGAGAAAATCACTCATTCACTTTATAGACACATACGTAGTTATCACGGCGATTTTACTAAAGTACTTTCCCCTTTTCCTAGCAAAACTACGCCTACAGTTAAAAAAAACCCAACCAAAATTTCCTACATCTTCACATTTTTAACAACAGCCAGTGTGATCATGCTGGTTTTTATTGGCTTAGGTTATATGCTAGATACCCTCTCCAATCAGGTTTACAAAGAGTTAATGAGTATTGGAAAATCGATTGTTTATGAAACTACTGTATAATTTTTTAAAGTCGTATGCTATTACGCTGATCTTTTTAGGATTATTATCTCTTGTTGTTTGGTTTAGAGGGCCTGAAATCTATTGGCACAACATCGCGCCTTTGCAAGGTGAAGAACAGCGTTTTTGTATTATTATCGTCATATGGTTAGCATGGTTATTAAAATTTATTTTTATTGATATTAACCAACATACAAAGACGCTGTCCTCTAACCTTCCGCCTGAGGCAAAAAACAAATTAGAGCGGCTGCAAGGTCGTTTTGAAGGTGCCATTGAATTTTTAACCAAAACCGTGATCACTCAACAGGGCAAAAATGTTAACTTATTACGACTACCCTGGTTCTTAGTAATAGGCCCCAAAAGTGCTGGAAAATCAACTTTATTGGCCAACGCTAATATTAATTTTATTTTGTCAAAAAACTTTAAACCCGGTAACTCTAAAACGATCACTCAATCGGATATGTGTGACTGGTGGGTAACTCGCGATTTGGTGCTGGTTGATATTCCTGGCGCTTATTTAGCTTCTAAAACAAGAAATTCACCGCTTTCTCACGCGATTTATCATTTTTTATGGCGGCATCTTTTAAAACTCATTCAGACCTGTCATCAAAAAAATCCTATCCAAGGTGTTGTGGTAGCATTAAATTTGCCGGAAATTTTTAAATTTCATCGTCAACAAAAAACCCAAGTCGTACACGATTTAAAAAAACGTCTTAATGAATTGTTAGAGCAGTTTGACAAACAGTTACCTATTCACTTAGTGATTACCAAATGCGATTTGATTCCAGGATTTTCTGAATTTTTCAGCGAATACAGCATTGATGAAATTACTCAATCCTGGGGTGTGACCCTGCCGCCGCGTCATATGAACGAATCGTTATTGGATGCTTTTACAACACGATTTAATGTGTTAATCAAACGCTTAAACAAGCAGCTTATCTCAAGATTACATCAAGAAAGAAATACGGCAGCAAAACCTTATATTAAAGACTTTCCACTGCATATTGAACGATTAAAAGAAGGCATCACGCAATTTATAAAAGCGCTGGGACTGCCGCAACTTGCATTGCAAGGCGTCTATCTTACCAGCGGCACCCAAGAAATAGAAAAAGAGCAAACGACATTTACTCCTTTTATACCCGGCGTGCAAACAGGATTTGATAATCAAACATTACAAATTATGTCAACACCGCCTATGCCTGCGCGCGCTTATTTCATACGACAACTTATTCTTAGCCAATTACTGGTAAATCCATTTTCTCACGATACAAAAAAAATAAATAAACCTAACTGGCAGCGGCGTGCCGTTTATGCAAGCTCTATAGGTGCTGTCATTGTTGCAGGAACACTGCTAGGTCACGATTTTTATAAAGGTTTACACCAACATACCATCATTCAAGCTTATCTTGCCGATTACCAAACAAGAATTCAGAAATCCAATCAAAAAGGCGATTTTTTAATTCAAACATTACCCTTATTAAATGCTTTGCAGCAAGCGCAGCAAAATTCATTTGATACTTTTTTTATTTCTTTCTACTCAAAAAAATCGCAGCAAACGACTGATATGGTTTATGAGCAAGCATTACAAACCATTGTTATTCCTGAAATTAAAAAATATTTTGAGTCTTACTTAAAAGCAGCGCAAAACGATCCTGAAAAAATTTATCCTGTGTTAAAAGCTTATTTAATGTTAGGCGATAAAGAACATTATCAAGCGGATTACGTCACTCGCACATTATTACAGTTAATGCCCAATACTACCGATAAAGAAGCGATCGCAGCATTAAGTAATCATATTCATAATGCCTTAAACAAAACACCTTTAGCTGTCAAACTCGATGCGCATTTAATCGATCAGACACGTAAATTATTATTTAATCTGCCTATTACCACACTGGGTTTTGTTGTATTAAAAAATGATCCTGCTCTCACCCAGACTGCTGTCGATTTAAGGGCTCATTTCAATGCATCTTCTATTTTTACGAACGCAGTGGTCACAAGTACGATACCTTTTATGTATACGGCAAAAGGCTATCAACAAATTACTAATATAGAAATCAATCGAATTACCACTGAAGTGCTGCAAGGTAATTGGATATTAGGCTTTAATGCGACCTCGCCCACAACGCTTGCTGCAGAAGAATTAGCAGGGCAACTGCATAATCAGTACATTGCCAATTATATTGATATGTGGGAACGTCTTTTAGCCAATACGCAATTAAATACTCCACAAAACTTACCTCAAATGAACCACCTGATTACCACATTGATCAGCAACAATTCTCCGCTGTTGGTGTTATTAGACCTATTCAAACAGAATACTTCGTTAACGCCCATTATGACGGGAAGCCCGCGATTACAAAACTTAAGTGTATTATTAACGGATGCGACGGCAAATCAACCGGGCGGCCTTTATGGGATATTTGTAGGGCTTAGGCAATTACAATCTTATGTAGCAGCCATGACTAATACCACCGATCTCAATAAAGCTATATTTGAAGCAACGGCCAAGCGTATACAAGACCCGACTAAAGATCCGCTTACGCAAATCCGCGCCATTGCTGAAACCAGTCCAGAACCCATGAAAACATGGTTAAAACATATGGCTGATCAAACATGGCATCTTATGATTAAAGATACCAGTGCTTACATAGAAAAAACCTGGCAACAAAATATTATGCTCAACTATCATACTTTTATTGAAAACCGCTATCCCTTTAACCAAACTGCAACGATTGAAGTTGATTTACAGCAATTCACCAATCTGTTAGGTCAAACAGGGCAACTTGCCAATTTCTATCAAGTTTATTTAAAACCTTTTGTTATTGAAACTAAGCAAAAACGTGAATGGCGCATGGTTGATAATGAGAAACTTGCTTTTTCGGATGCTATTTTTGAAACATATCAACATCTTGCCAGCATACAGCGCGCTTTCTTCCCTAATGGCGATAATAAATTATATGTGCCGTTTACCTTGCAGCCAGTAAGTTTGGATAAATCCATAAAAAGCTTTACGCTAAATATTAACGGCCAAGAGCTGCGTTATCAGAAAAATATGCCTAGATTGATTAGCTGGCCTGGTAACCATAATATACGTGTCACCTCAGTCAACTTCGTAACCCCGCATAATCAACTGATTAGCAACACTATCAAAGGCGATTGGGGATGGTTTAGATTAGTCACGCAAGCAACAGGTATGGTACGGTCTCGCAAAGAAATTGCGCTTAATTTTGAAATGGAAGGACGAACAGCAAGTTATATATTATTTACGCAAGGATCGCTTAATCCATTTTTGCCTATGAATCTTACGAAGTTTAGTTTGTCTGAGAAGTTATAACATCTATCAATTAGATGGTGATCGTGCTGCAAGTGTTCCATAGCTCTTTCTTTCATCGTGCTCTAATAACGGTTCTGCTTCAGATTCTGGAGCTACTGGTACTACGATGCTACGAAGTGCTAGGGCTTGCGGTTCCTCTACTTGGGGTATAACAGGCTGCCGAACAAGTTCATTTTGTAATAATCGTCGTAAAATTTGAATATCCGATAATCGTGGTCTTGTCCAGTAAAGTCCTGCTGCCACTCCCAAGATCATGCTATCTGCTAACGATAGAGTAAAATGTGATTTTATATAAGTGTTACAAGCATCATTGAATGACCGGGTTAAATTTAGTTGCACACAAGCATTACGTCTTTCAAAATCACCATCTTGTGTTTCTGTCCATATAAATTTCCAATCACAACTGGCATATTCATCTTGGCTCGGATGTTCATTGATGCAAAGAATTCGATACTGGATACAATAATCATCACCAGAGTTACCGAAGTTTAAGAGTGGATATACCTCCTGATTATTTTCCCTGGCACAAGTCACATATTCATCCTTGCCTGCATGATCATCGACAAATTGATTGCCAAAATAAGAAATTGCGCAAAATCGATA
>CAYVRW010000025.1:24975-26430 GCA_964453575.1 uncultured Coxiellaceae bacterium
GTAAAAGAGGCGAGGATTATGCATAACAAATCAACCATAGCAGGTATTACTACCTTTGCATTAGTCATGCTTATCACGGGTGCTATTGATAGCATACGTAATTTACCGGCTACCGCTTTGTTTGGCAGCTCGCTGATATTCTTTTTTGCTTTTTCTGCCATCATATTTTTAATTCCTGCAGCCCTGGTTTCTGCCGAACTTTCATCCCATTCAACTGAAAAAAGCGGGGTTTTTCATTGGATATATATGGCCTTTGGGGAAAAAGTTGCATTTTTAGCGATATGGCTGCAATGGGTAAATACTATGGTTTGGTTTCCGACCATTTTGTCTTTTATCGCAGGAACAGCGACTTACGTTATTAATCCTGAACTTGCTCAAAATAAAGTTTTTCTTGTGAGTGTCATTTTATCGACCTTTTGGGTATTGACCTTAATTAATCTAAAAGGTTTGCATTTTTCCGCCAAGTTTTCCAGTTTTTGCGCCGTCATTGGGATGATTATTCCCATGCTTTTAATCATTCTGCTTGCCGTTTTATGGGTTATTCTCGGGAAACCCTTGCAAATCAGTTTTAACACTCACGATATCTTTCCAACCTTAAGTCATGGCGAAAACTGGATTTCACTTACCGCCATTATGGCAGGATTTTTAGGTATAGAACTTGCAACGGTTCATATCAAAGAGGTTGATAATCCTCAAAAAGCCTTTCCTAAAGCTTTATTTATCTCAGTCATTCTTATTTTAGTGACCATGACATTAGGCTCGCTTGCTATCGCCATTGTGTTACCCAAAGATCAAATCAACCTCGTCAATGGGGTCATGCAAGCTTTTATGAATTTCTTTACTAACTACCACATTGCCTGGATCATGCCTGTTATTACGAGCATGGTATTATTAGGAAGCATAGGCGGTATCACCAGTTGGCTTATTTCTCCTGTTAAAGGCTTATTGCATGCAGCAGAACTAGGTTTTCTACCTCCTGTGTTCAACCAAAAAAATAAACATGGCGTCCCAGCTAATTTACTGATTACCCAAGCTCTCCTTGTAAGTATTATTTGTTTAGTATTCTTGCTTATGCCTAGTGTGAATGGTTCTTATTGGTTGTTAACTGCCTTAAGCACCCAACTCTATATGCTCATGTATGTTCTTATGTTTGCTGCGGCCATTGCCCTAAAATATAAGTTCACCAAACAACCTCATGCCTTCACCATTCCAGGAGGCAAAATAGGTATGTGGATCACTTGTTTATTAGGACTATGTGGTTGCGCTATCACCTTATTTGTAGGATTTATACCGCCTTCAAGTATAGATGTAGGCGGCGCTTTACATTATCGTATGGTTTTTTGCAGCGGCCTTGTTTTAATGGTGCTGCCTATTGTGCCTTTCTCTTTTTACAAAAGCAAAGGCGCTCAAGGCCGGTCTTTGGTTACTGATCAATCTTCAAGTGATTTTTGTAAG
>CAYVRW010000026.1:0-26189 GCA_964453575.1 uncultured Coxiellaceae bacterium
TTGTCTATGCGAAAGTAGGACATTGCCAGGCTTTTTATGCGAAACCCCTGCAGGGTAACTTGCAGGGGTTTTTTTTATCTCCAAAATTATGAGGGCGTTGTTTTTAGTGTGTAAATCGGCATTTGAGAAGAGAGAACCCCCTTGAAAAGGGGGTCGACGCCCAGCGTCGGGGGGATTTTTACACCGTGACCGAACCACTAAAAACTATTTAGCAAATCCTACATCCATCATCTGCCCTCTGTCCACGATCTTCTCCCAACTCAAGTTTAGGATGACTTGCATCTAACTCAATCTTAAATCCATCTAATTTTTTTCCTTTTAAAGCAGCCCCCACCGCAGAAACAGCGAGAAAGCCAAAAGTTTCTAGCCATCCATTAGCTTGACTAGCATTCTCTTTAGGCGGTGTTAAATTGGATTGAGAATCATAACAAGGTTTTAGCTTCAGTATGCAACCATAAAAAAGATTGTCTTTCTTATTGATAGTAACTTCTACAGGATAAAGCGTTAGTTCATGCGCAATATCTTTTACTGATAGATCTGGTAGTTTAAACATCGCTGTTGTTTCTTGAGAAATACGATATCGTGCAATTTCTACCTCACTATTTTTTATAGCACAAGCTTCTTGAGCAGTCTGGTATACACCATCATATTTGCCATCTCTATTTGCCACTATTGCATCAGCCACATGTTTTAGCCAGGTTTTTATGCGTATGGATTTATCAGGTTTTTGCTCTTGAGGTTTTTTTATTTCTTTCGCAGGAACTACAGGTTTTTTTCCATGTTTAAATTGTTCAGTAAAGTAGTTTATTTTGTTATTCTTAGCTTCATGTGAATCTTGGGGTTTTTTATTTCTACCTAGCATTTTTTATTTCCTTTCGATTATTTTTGTGAAAATCTAAATCGCGAAGCATAATGCCATAAAACATGCTACTATCAAACAAAAAATTTAATATAATTTAATTATTTTTCAGCAAGTTACAATTTTTTTTACCCGACAATTCTTAATGTTTGGTATAATAATTGAATAAAAGCATGGCGAGTGAGGGCGAATTTATGAGTTCATCAAGCTCTGTCCATCATCATTCGGATCAGATGCTACAGCATTTGACTCGCTTACGTTCTCTTTGTGTTAAATATCAATGTGATCTGATAGAAAGCATCGTGATGAACAATCGCCATTATCAAAAACCCGATATTTTAGTGATTACAGATGCTTTGATGCATGAAAAAACCATGGCAGGTAATCTCGCCGGAAAATTAGAAATTGAATTACTTGCTGGCCAATGGACTATCGCTAAAACCGATTTCTTAGATGATGATAAATTTTTTATTAGCCAAAAACTGCTTGGTAAATTGAATTTTTCAGAAAATGATATAAGAGAGATATTGCAAGATTTATTAATAGCTAAATTTGACTCCATGCTAGAGGATGCTGGAAATGATGAATTTACTAAATCAGTATAAATTGCTATCCGAAATCCATAAGCAGCTTGATGCATGTTTACCTATGATAGATGATAGCGCTAGGTTAACGGATCAATTAAATAACATTCAGGATTTAATTAATAAAAATAGAGGGCTTTTTTCTGAATCTAACAAAATAGGATTTTTCTCAAAACAAGCTCCGCTACCTCACGAATTTAATGAAATGATTCGTGAGGTAAATGAAGCACTTAAAATTTTAGAAACACAAATGAAAAAACAATTTGTTAAATAATGATTCTTTCGTCTTTAACCATTCACCACAGCACATCTTAATCCATTAATATGCATATTATCATTAGCAGCTTTAGAGACTACGCCCGAGACTACTAACGTTTGATTGTTATTGATTGCCACATTGCAAGAATTAGGTAAAGCTTGTGGATACATTCGATAGTTTCTTCCATTAGCTAAAAAGATATAACTTACTTGACCTGAGTTAAGAGGAAAGGCCCTGCCATGAGCTTGAGAGATATTGATGCATCCTAATTGGCTCACACACAGATATTCCATATTTGAATTAGCAGAAACGTTAATACGTACCTTACTGCCATCAAAAGCAAAGATATTGCTGGTTAATGTACATAAAACGATAAAGAAGGGTATATATTTCATACAGTTAGCCTCGTTTGTACTAAGAACTGTATAAAATTTTATCAAACTAACATTAAGAGAATATTAAATGATCAGAAATAAAAATTAAGTAAAATCAATAAGTTGGGACCCCTGTCATGCTGGGTATAACAGGGGATTGTTTATATTAGCTTTTCGAAGCCCTTTTCCTTTCATGCTCTTTCAAGAATTTCTTCCGAATACGAATGTTTTTAGGTGTCACTTCCACTAATTCATCATCTTCAATAAATTCTAAAGCTTGCTCTAAAGACATTAAAATTGGCGGAGTTAATAAGATATTTTCATCAGAACCCGCAGCGCGAATATTCGTTAATTGTTTGCCTTTAGTGACATTCACTACCAAATCATTATCGCGCGTATGAATACCCACAATCATGCCTTCATAGACTTCAGTTTGTGGACTGATAAGCATACGGCCGCGTTCTTGTAAATTCCATAAAGCATAAGCGAGAGCTACACCTGCTTGATTTGAAATAAGCACGCCATTGATACGATGCGGAATATCGCCTTTTACTACAGGACCATAATGACTAAACACATGATGTAATAAACCCGTTCCAGAAGTCATGGTTAAAAAATCAGTATGGAACCCAATCAGCGCACGTGAAGGAATCACATAATCTAAGCGCACACGGCCTTTATTATCCTGCACCATGTTTTTAAGTTCACCTTTGCGTGAACCCAATTGCTCGATGATGGCACCTTGATAAGCTGTGTCGACATCAATGGTGACTGTTTCAAAAGGTTCATGATCCACGCCATCAATGCTTTTGATAATAACTTCAGGACGTGACACAGCAAGTTCAAAACCTTCACGGCGCATGTTTTCAATTAAAATAGAAAGATGCAATTCACCGCGGCCAGACACTCTAAATTTATCAGGATCACCGGTATCTTCCACTCGCAAAGCAACGTTATGCAAAAGTTCTTGATCTAAACGTTCACGAATTTTGCGGCTTGTAACATATTTTCCATCAAGACCTGCGAAGGGCGACGTGTTAACTTGAAACGTCATGCTTACCGTAGGTTCATCAACCTTTAATGGAGTTAAAGCTTCAATGCAATTAGGATCACACAACGTATCTGAGATATTTAATGTTTCAATACCTGAGATTGCGACAATATCACCCGCGTTTGCCACTGGCACTTCACTTCGCTCCAGGCCCAAATATTCGAGTACTTGCAAAATACGTCCCTGACGGGTTTTATTTTCAATATCAATAATCGTGACTGGCATATTAGTTTTCACTTGACCGCGGCGAATACGCCCGATGCCTATCATGCCTACATAGCTTGAATAATCCAGTGTGGAAATCTGCATTTGGAAAGGACCATCTAAATCTACCGGTGGTGGCGGCACATGTTTAACGATAGTTTCAAATAACACCGACATATCTTCTGACGTTTGCTCAGGGTCTAGCACGCCATAACCTAACAAAGCAGAGGTATAAACAATAGGAAAATCCAGCTGCTTGTCTGTTGCGCCAAGTCTATCAAATAAATCAAATACTTGATCCACTACCCAATGAGGACGTGCACCCGGTCTATCGATTTTATTAATGACTACAATAGGATTTAAGCCTTTGTCGAAAGCCTTTTGCGTCACAAAACGTGTTTGCGGCATAGGCCCATCAACAGCATCCACCAGTAATAAAACCGAATCCACCATGGATAAAATACGTTCTACTTCCCCGCCAAAGTCAGCATGTCCCGGAGTATCTACGATATTAATACGATAATCTTTCCATTTAATGGCCGTATTTTTGGCAAGAATGGTAATGCCGCGCTCACGCTCCAGGTCATTGCTATCCATGACCCGCTCAGTATTTGTAGTTTTTTTAGACAAACTTGCGGTTTGCTGTAATAATTTATCGACCAATGTCGTTTTGCCATGATCAACATGAGCAATAATTGCTATATTTCTAAGTTGTTCTGCCACGTTATTTACCTGGGAAGTTAAAAGGGGTCTATATTAACTCAGATGGAAGATTATAGCTATTTTAGATTAACCCGGTTAAAATAAAGTTATGTTTATATTAACCCGGTTAAAACCTAAATGAATGATACCTTAATCCAACTGATCCATCAGTTCAATCCATGGTTAAAAAACCCAAAAACCCCAATTATATCAAATGATTACATTACTCGACTACAAGCCGAAAAGCTCTTGTCTCCTGAATGGGATGCACTTTGGTTGGTCCTTATAGGCCCAAGACAAGCTGGGAAGACAACGTTGGCAAAACACCTTGCGCAAACATTGATCGACGAGAAGCGATATGAAACCTTGCTTTATCTAAATTGTGATCTCTATGAAATACGACAATGGCTCATTAATCCTCTATTTATTCAGGAAGCGATGGATGAATTTAATCTGAAGCATCCGATTATATTGATTGATGAAGTGCAGCGTTTGAATAATCCCGGATTATTATTAAAAGCATGCGCAGATTTAAAATTAAACATAAAAATGATCGCAACTGGCTCGTCCCAGCTTGAAATTAAAAGCAAAGTGCAAGAATTCCTAACAGGAAGACATATTGAATCACTTGTATTGCCGCTGAGTTATGAGGAAATCAAAAAAGTAGAGATTCAAGAGTTAATTTACGGTTGTTATCCTGCTGTTGTAAAATCCAGTGAGAAAAAAATATTATTACAACAGATTTTTCATGATTATATAGACAAGGATATTATCGAAATATTAAAAATTAGTAAACCTGACGTCATGCAAAAACTTGTTACCTTACTTGCACATAGTTCGGGTCAGCTTGTGAATTATAATCAATTGGCAACGGATTGCATGATATCGGTGCCTACCATTCAAAACTATATTTCAATACTTGAAAATACTTACACTATTGCTCGTCTCACGCCATTTGTTGGTAATAGACGTAAAGAAATTACCAGTAATCCAATATTTTATTTCATTGATAATGGTTTCAGAAATCAGTCATTACAGAATTTATCATTATCACTTGAGACAAGACAAGATACAGGCTTATTGGTGCAAAGTGCAGTATTTCAGGAAATATTAAAACTGAAAACACAGCATTTTTACGATTTTAATATCCACTTCTGGAGGACGCAAAGCGGCGCAGAAGTGGATTTTGTCATCTATAAAAATAGCGAATGCATTATTCCTATTGAGGTAAAATTTGTTACTATGAATGCTCCCAGCATTACAAAAGGATTTCGTTCCTTTATAGATGCTTATAAACCACAACATGGATTTTATATAACAAAAAATTTCAATCAAAAAATAATGATAGATGACTGTGAAGTACAATTTATTTCTTTCGCAAAATTAATTACATTTTGTGAAAAAATCAGGAAAATAATTACAACGTGATGCAGCATCGAGGCTTCGGATTAAACGTATCTAAATCATTATCTTTTGAAATTATGCCTTGCCAATCAAAATGATACTTGCTCTTTAAGGGCGGACCAGGTAGGTTGTCTCTATAACATTTGTTGAATGATAAAAGGGAGATTTTATGTATGAACAAATTTTTTTAATGGCCATTAAAAGTAATCATCCTCAGGCTGTTGCTCGGTTAGTAAATCATATCGATCTTACCAAGGAAATCGAAAATAAACTCACACCCATACAGTTGGCTGTAGAGCTTGGTCATTGGGAATGTGCAGAAGCGATTGCTAAAAATAAAAAAGCAGACGCCGATGACTCAGCCAGATATGGCGATGCTCTTTTGGATGCGGTCGAGCAAAATCGTATTGATACAGCTAAGCTTTTATTAGAAGCTGGAGCTTCAAAGACGTTGATATGGGATGATGGAGACACGGCTCTACATTTAGCCATTCGAAAAGGCTATACAAAAATGCTAGCTTTACTGCTTTCGTTTGACTTTGATTTAACCGTTAAAAATAATGCGAATAAAACACCGGAGCAATTAGCAACAAGTTTGTATGTTAATCATTTAAAAGACGCCTGGAAAATGTATTATAATTCAGAAATGATAAAAATTTACAATATTCTAGCCGTGTTTGTGCAAGCGATGCGTCAACCTGGATCAACTTTATATAAGCTGCCGCTTGCTGTCATTGACGCTATCCTCATTCCTTATTTAGGTAAATACATTGTGAAAGGTGTAGACACACTAACACGTACAAAAGAAGGGATAACCAAAATCTCTGCAAGGTGTTTTATTAACGAATATAATAGTTATTTTCACCTACATTCAGACAAAGCCAGGAACTTCACTAGGGATTTAGAAAAAATTTTAGAAAAAAGTTCTGATGTTACCAATGCAATTCATAAGGCAGCGCACACTTATATAAAAAATAAGGAAGAAACTTATTGGGGGAAAGCAAGATCGATTGATTTGTTATATAAATATAAATTAGTAAATAGGCAACAAAAAAATAGCGATGTTGAAGATAAAAAGGCTTTTCATACTGAATTCACAAAACTATAACATGAGAGAATATATGAATAAAAAGCTATTGATGGCTTTATCTTGTTCGGCTGTTTTTTCAGTTACATCCGCTTTTGCAAATGAATGTTTGGATAATATTTCAGAACATGATTACGTGGTGCTGCTAGACTTATCCATGTGTAACTTGCAGGATGATGATATTCGGCAAGTTGCTCAATATGCATCACATCAACCTTATCTTCATACTCTTCAGTTATCTGCTAATAATATTGGTCCTCAAGGTGTCCGCCATTTGGTAGGCGTTAACAATTTTTCTACTCTTTCGATTGAAAATAATCATTTAGGCAATGAAGGTGCTGCTGTTATTAGTACGATGCGTAATATTAAAGTACTGGGTGCAGCAGGCAATAATATCAAACATGATGGTATTAAATCCTTACTCAGTAATGCTTCGATTTCTTCTTTATCCTTAGATCTTAGTCATTTAAATGATGAAGATTTAGCTCCTTTTGCTAATAACAATACTATAGTAGAGCTTATGCTTAGTGGTAATAATATTGGTTATTCTGGCGCTACTTACCTTGCTACTATGTCGCATTTAAAAGGATTGGTAATTGATTCAAATCCTTTAGGGGATAAGGGTATATCAGAAATAGCTAAAAATCATAATATAAAAGGTTTAAGTGCAGAAAATTGCGCTATAGGTACAGAAGGTGCTATTGCAATCGCCAATATGCCTAATATAACACAAGTTATTTTAGCCAATAATCTTATCTATGATAAAGGCGCTATTGCTTTATCTAAATCTAAAACATTATCACTTATGGATCTTGCATCTAACCGCATTTATGCTGATGGTGCAATCGCTTTGTCAAAAGCGAAACTAAATTGGCTAGATGTTCGGCATAATTATATTAACCAAGAAGGACTGGATGCTTTAAAAAACAGTGGTATCAGGGAGCTCGAAATGAGAGGTAATTTCGTGGACTTACCTAAAAAAATCAAAAAACTGACTGTCTGAAAGGTTAGAAGCATCTAACAAAATCGCGATGCTATCAAAAAAGTTCATACGCTATCGCCTTAAGCAATTCAATTTGATAATATGGGTGCGAACTTATATCATATCTATTAAAAATGATTGAATTTTAACCAAAATAACGGGGTCACATTATGTTTGTTTCACAAGCTCATTCAAAAAAGCATTCAAGAAACGAAGAATCCACACAGGAATATACAACGTTGCTAATGGAAGCTAAAGATGAAACATTATGGGAAAACCAAGTTAAAGTAGAGGCTTTTGCTAAGCGGGCTGCTAAATTATTAACTACATTTTTAGAGAGAGTCGATTATGTATCAAAACGATTAGATACTGCCTCAAAAAGTGATAGTCTCTCTCAAAAATTTGATTTACCCCTTATCGAAACAAGACTTCAACGATTAGCATATAAAATGGATTATCTTAAGAGTCATGTATTTCCATTGTTGATTGAAAAAAAAGATAGTCTTTCAAAAACAATCTACCTAAATGATTTATCACAAGAAGCATTGAACGCGATAATACAAAAATTTGATATCATCAATACATGTTTTCAGCAATTAAAAACACAAAATCTTGAAGAAGAAATTTTTCAAGAAATTAGAAAAAAAGCATCTTCCCATACTGTCGAACAACTTATTGAAGAAGGAGAGAATGGTAAAAAGGAAGAAGGCATTTCAAAAGAACTCGACGCGGTAATTGATATAGGATTAAAATTAATTAATGAAAACAAGGAACTTTTAACTGCAATTTACAATGCCCCTAAAGCCAATCGGATGTAGGGCAAAGACGGTTACCAAATTGAGAAACTTTTATGCCATTTAAAATAGCCACCTGGAATGTCAATTCATTACGCGTGCGTTTGCCGCATGTCTTGGAATGGTTGGCAGCACATAAGCCTGATGTATTGGCCTTGCAAGAGACTAAGCTTGTTGATGACGATTTTCCTGTGGATTTGATTAAAGAAGCAGGTTACGAGGTTTGTTTTAGCGGTCAAAAAACATACAATGGCGTCGCTGTTTTGAGCCGCCATGCTGGTCGTGATCCTATTACTGATATCCATGGTTTTAATGATCCACAGCGCAGAGTTTTGGGCGTAACGATTGGTGATTTACGGATTATTAACCTCTATGTGCCCAATGGTGAAAGCGTAGAATCTGAAAAATATACTTATAAATTAAGCTGGTTACAGCATTTGCGTCTATTTTTAATGGAAGAAATAAAAAAACACCCTCATATAGTTATATTGGGTGACTTTAATATCGCCCCAGAGCCGCAAGATGTGCATGATCCTATAGCGTGGGAAGGTAAAGTTTTATGTAGCGAAAAAGAACGTACGGCTTTGCGTGATGTATTGGATATAGGATTTGTGGATAGTTTTCGCCTGCATGCGCAGCCTGAAAAAAGCTATAGTTGGTGGGATTATCGTATGAATTCGTTTAAACGTAATATAGGGTTGCGTATAGACCATATTTTGGTAAGCCAACCCCTGGGGCCTAAATGTGAGCGCAGTTATATTGATAAAACCCCGCGTGCTTTAGAGCGCCCATCTGACCATGCGCCGGTTATTGCTGAATTTAATATATGATGAAGCCCGCGGTGGGCACGCTTCGCTTTGCCCACCCTACTATTCGGTATCCTCGAGATAGTAGGGTGGGCAAAGGAGTGCAGCGACGTGCCCACCAAAAGGCTGCCAAACAACTTGATTCATCCCTTACACTCAGCTATTATGTCCGACCTATTCTACCCCAGGCATGTTTTAAAGAGAGGTTAAATTATGAAGCAGGGTATCCATCCAGATTATAAAGAAATCAAGGTAACCTGTAGTTGTGGCAATACTTTTGTGACACGCTCAACCGCCAATAAAGAGAAATTATTGATCGAAGTTTGCTCAAACTGCCATCCGTTTTATACAGGTAAACAGAAGATTGTCGATACAGCAGGCCGTGTCGAACGCTTTAAACAAAAATATAATAAAGGCGACAAAGGCGAATCCTCTGCTAAATCAAAAGATTAGCCCATATTTTGTTACAAGATTTGTGTGCAATGATGACCCAGATCACGCTATCCTACTATAAGATAGCGTGTTTTGTTGGGTTCCAACCAAGACCTATGTAATTTTAAAGGTATGACGGTGATGACTGACCATTTACACAAGCTTGCTCTCGATTATCATGCATTGCCCACCCCTGGCAAAATCAGTATAACTTCAACCAAACCTACCAAGACGCAAGAAGATTTGTCGTTATGCTATACCCCAGGCGTTGCAGCCCCTGTACTTGAAATCGCAAAAAATCCGCAAGCGGCTTATACCTATACCAGTAAAGGGAACTTAGTGGCGGTTATTTCCAATGGAACGGCAGTATTAGGCCTAGGGCAGGTGGGTGCTTTAGCTAGCAAGCCTGTTATGGAAGGCAAAAGTGTTTTATTTAAAATGTTTGCCGATATTGACGTGTTTGATATCGAGGTGGACTGTGAAGATGTGCAAGGTTTTATTGATACGGTAGTACGTATTTCTCCTACTTTTGGCGGCATTAACCTTGAAGACATTAAATCGCCCGAATGTTTTGTCATCGAAAAAGCATTGCAGGCAGCACTACCTATCCCCGTTTTTCATGATGACCAACATGGCACAGCCATTGTAGTCGCTGCAGGTTTATTGAATGCATTGGAATTACAAGGTAAAAACTTTAAAGAAGTAAAAATTGTTTCTGCCGGTGCAGGTGCTGCGGGTATTGCCTGCATGCAAATGTTGGTGAAACTGGGCGTTCCTATCGAAAATATCTTCCTCGTGGATCGTGCCGGTGTCATTCATCATGAACGAAAAGATTTAAATGAATACAAGCGACTCTTTGCAAACATCACTCACAAAAGAACCTTAGCAGATGCGATGCAAGATGCCGATGTGTTTATCGGGTTGTCAGGCCCTGATGTATTAGATGCTGCCATGGTTAAAAGCATGGCGGAAAATCCGGTGATTTTTGCCTTATCTAATCCTATTCCTGAAGTCATGCCTCTGCTTGTCAAAAGCGTGCGTAATGATGTGATTATGGCAACAGGCCGTAGTGACTTTCCCAATCAAGTCAATAATGCGCTTTGTTTTCCATATATTTTTCGCGGTGCGCTCGATGTGCATGCTGCACGTATTGATGATGCTATGCAATTTGCAGCAGTGCATGCGATTAAAGACTTGGCACGTGAACCGGTACCAGCAGAAGTATTGCAAGCATTCAACTTAAAACATTTGAGCTTTGGGCCCGACTATATTTTACCTAAATTGTTAGACAAACGGTTAAAGGAAAAAGTTTCATCTGCGGTATCTAAAGCAGCAATAGCTTCTGGTGCGGCGCAACGATCTGACTCGATTTAAGGATGATTCATATGACTGGAAGTACCGCTAAGACAACATCATCGATAATGCCTTGGGTTATTTGTGGTTTAGGTGCACTTTTTTATTGTTATGAATATTTATTGCGTATTACTCCTAGTGTTATCACTGAAGAGTTGATGCATTTATATAACTTAACTGCAACAGAAGTTGGACTTTTTTCAGCATATTATTACCATGCCTATGTACCTATGCAAATTATTGTCGGTTTGCTCATGGATAGGTATGGCCCTAGGCATTTGTTAACACTTGCTTGTGTGATGTGTGCTTTTGGTACTTTTTTATTTGCCAACGGTTATAGTTTATCTATTGCAGAATTAGGGCGTTTTTTAGTAGGGTTTGGTTCAGCATTTGCTTTTGTAGGCGCTTTAAAATTAGCAACTATTTGGTTGCCGCCACATCGTTTTGCGTTAGTGTCCGGCATTATTACCTGTTTAGGTATGGTGGGCGCGATGATAGGCGATATTTTATTGCGTAATCTTGTCAATCATGTGGGCTGGCAGACGACGATTCATGCATCAGCTGCTATAGGTATTGTCTTAACAGTTATGATTTGGGTGATAATCAGAGATGTTAACCCGCAACATGCAGTGCTTCATTCCCAACCTTTAAATTTTCGCGGCTTGATACATGGTTTATGGGGAGCCATAAAAAATCCGCAAATTTGGTTAAATGGCATGATAGGACTATTGTTATATCTTTCCTTATCAGCATTTGCCGAGCTCTGGGGCATTCAATATTTAGAACAATCGCATGGGCTTTCCAAAACCGCGGCAGCTAACGCCAATTCGCTGATTTTTTTAGGCTGGGCAGTCGGCGGCCCTTTGTGGGGGTTATTTTCTGATATCATTCGGTTGCGGCGCCTACCTATTTTATTAGCATCTGTTTTTGCGCTTATCACTATTCTTGTTATTTTGTATGTCCCTGGGCTTTCTGACATTCAGCTTTATTTATTACTTTTCGCATTCGGCCTTGCATCGAGCGCCCAAATATTAGTATTTGCTGTCGCGCGAGAAACGACTCACATGAGAATGACTGGTACGGCCATCGCGCTCACTAACTTTTTTGTGATGGTAGGCGGTAATGTGTTTCAACCTGTCATTGGTAAATTATTAGATATGCGTTGGACAGGCACCTTGGAAGAAGGCATACGAATTTATACACCGCAAGCTTATGAATTTGCTTTGTCTGTCCTGCCTATAGGTGTTGCTTTAGCAATCGTCATCGCCTTTTTCGTTCGTGAAACCCATGCGGAGATCAAGGTAGAATAAATATTTAATCCACCTCTCCTGGAGCGCTGCGTTTGCAATTGGAACAACCTTAAGCAATAACACACTTGTGCATTTGCTGCTCTTTATCTTCATTTATAACGCCATTCACGACACCATAATGGGTCATTTGTTTATCGCCATAAAAGTCCACCTCTAATGTTCCAAGGATAGGAATGATATGATCAATATTCTCTACTTCAAAAGAAAGCGTTTTTATAACAACAGGCGGTTCTTTCAAGTCATGAAATATCATGTGATGTTCAGGGTTCATTTTAGAATGTGTTTTTCCCATTTTAGAATGCGGTTCATATAAATTGACTTTAAAGACTGCAGATTGATAAATGTCAGAAGCATTAAAAAACATTTTTTGTGGTGTTCTTAATGCTCGTGCATATAGCTCTGCTTCTGTCTGGGTTATAAATAATTTAACAGGACCTGTTTGTGGAAATGATTGAATAATTTCTTTGGAATAAATCTTATGTCTAGGCATAATTTGAAATAATTTTGAATGACCATGATATTTTCCAATGTTTATGCTATTGCCAATCATATAAAATGGCCCTGAATAATCAGCATCAACTATTTTTTTTAGTTCTCTGGATACCCCTGATACGGCTTTTTTTTGCTTAGGTGCAAAAAAATTTAAAACTTCTAATTTGATTGCCGTTGGCAATAATTCCAGGTTGCTTAATTTTTTTGGTGTGTCTGTGTTTTGCATAAAACTATTTTTTCCCTTTCCCGTTAAAAGTACTAACTGTAGCAAAAATATGATGTTGTATCATCGTCTTTAAATCATCCGCCAATCCCGGCGGTTGATTGGATTCAATCACAAGCACAGCACCCGTTTTTAAAGAAACTGAAAAAAATGCACTTGATGATCGAATCCCACCGCCATGTACAATGGTATCTGTATCTGCGTGATAAAATTCTTGTCCGTATTTTTTAATTAAATAGTTAAACTTAGGATCAAACTTAGCTTTTTGAAATAGCCACTGCCCAAATGTCGCCAAATCCTCTGATGTTATCCAATAGCCGCCTGCAGGACTGCCAGCAAGAAAAGGTGCAATAGGATCGTCTAAATTGTATTTAGCATTGTCAGGTTTCGTAATACTAAATGAAGTTAACCCAATAGGATCAATAAGCATGTTATTTAGAAGTACATTGTAATTAATAGGATGTTTGTATTTTGTTTCGTAAGCATGTTTAATGGCAAGTCCTACCAATAATAACCCAACATTGCTGTATCTCTCTTCTCCAACAGGAAAAACCTCAGCATCGACAAAAGGCAGAAAATCTTCGGCTCGTTTAATAACGGGAATTTGGCCGCTTTCAATGGCTTTGAAGTACTTGCCAAGATAATCGCCTAATCCGCCCCGATGCGTCATAAGTTGATGGAGCGTTACTTTTTTAAGTTGTTCTCTTACAGTGACAGGAAGTTTTTTTAGTACTGTTTTATCCAGTTGAACAGGGCTTTTCAAAGCTTCTTCAGTTAAAACGCCTTGTTCAATCATTACAAGAACAAGTGTGCCCGTAAATACTTTTCCAATAGAATGAATAGCAAAGGGATACTGATATTGGTTTTCGGGATAAGTTGGAGTAATTAATTTGGATTTTGCAGAACCCAGGGTTAGGGAAACGGATAAATTTTTACTTTTGATATATTGTTGAATAGCTATTAAATCAGCTTGCGTCACATCAGGCTCAATTTCCTTATAATTTTTTTCTGGAATAAGTTTTTCAACAGCATTCATTTCTTTAAAAAATACCAAAGGCTCATTTTTTAAAGAATTAAGAAAGCTATCAAAAGTAATTTTTTGCTGAATGGCGTCTTGAAATGCATTATTTATCTTCGCTTCAAAAACAGGATCTTTTGGAAAATGCAGGTCTATCAACATGGATTTAAAATTTGTGACACTTTTTTCATGATAATTAATGATTCGCTCATCCCAAAAAGCGCGGAGTATGTCGCGCTTTTCATCCATTTCTTCTTGTAACCAAGAAAGTGGTTGAGCAAAGGTAAGCGTATGAGTTAAAAAAAATAAGCAAATAACTTTTATAATGACAAATTTGATGGATATTTTTGTTTTAGTGTGCATGCTATGGATTTCTCGGTTATTTTTAAATAGGGTTTATTATTTAAAGCTCTTAAAGCGTCTTCAACTAATTTTTTGAATGAATGAAGAGCATCAGAATTTATAATATACTGATATTTTTTGTCGGTAGCTAGTTCATTTGTCCAATAATCTAAAATGGTTTTAACTGTATGGGTGAAATGTGCGTATGATGTTTCAAGAGAGGCTTTGTAACGATCAAAAAGTTCTATATGTAAATCATTTTTGCATTGTTTTCTTGCTTCTTTCAATAGGTTTAATTCTATGAAATAACGTGCATTGAAACGTTCAATGATTTTGATCAAGCATGAAAAATTATGATAAGTTCCTTGTGGGCCGGGAGATAAGAAAAAGCGTAGGTCTTTTTTATCTTGAGATCCTTTTAAATCTACCATAAATAAGGCATCTAATTTTTTATGTTGACTTACTTGTCGAAATAAAAAAGCCATGATATCAGCATCTTCATTTATTGTAAAAAGTTTATTGCGTTCTTCATGGTTATGAATGAAGAAATCGTATATAGGATCACTAGGAATAAAGGTTTGTTTTACACAATAAGGAAGGATACAAGCAGGTATTTGTAATAATAAAATGTTATCTCTGTCTATGAATTTGACGAATTCGGTGGGAAGTATAACATTTTCTTGGCGTAATGCATGCTTATCACTCATGGCTAGATTATTTTTCAGTGTGTCTTTCAGCTTTTTTTGCCATTTTTCCACCTGAGTAAATTTAAAGTCAAATGTTAATTCAGGGTCGTCAAGATAATTTAAGCGCCATCTATGTCTTTTTTCAAGCGAGATAGGGATTTCTAATGTTTCTTCATCGAGATATTGCACTACTTTCGTCATTTGTTTTTCATCAAATTGGAAGAAAGATTGTATAGGCAGCAATCCTGCTCCGATATTTTTTACTAAAAAATGCAAAATTTCAAGAAAATCATCCATATTAAAAGCAGTATAAAGTTTTTCTTGAAAATAAATAGCATTAGTCATTTCTTTTCTTTTATTATCCAGCATAGCTAAGCATTTTTCTAAAGCTTGCTCGGCAGCACGATTTTTAAAAAGGTATAATTTCTTTTGTTGATCTTCCAGTAGAGTTTTTATTAAGCAATCATTATCTTTAATCAGTTGTGCTATTTGTATTAAAACCGCTGGACGCATATGGACATATTTCGCATAATACGGTTCGGCTTCAAAAGCCATTTTTAAATCTAACAATGCCAAGTATCTTTTGACGACATCATTCATTATTTCATGCGCAAATTGAGCTGTCTCATCAGTAACTAAAAAGAAGTGATGTAAATGTGATTTAGAAATTATCCCTTCAATGAGTTGATCTATGGTTGTTTTAAGGCGAGTTATTTTTCCATCAGAAAGCTTTATGTCTGATAAGGTATGTTTTTTAAAACGCATTAAACCATAAATAAGTGATTTTGCTTTATCTTGGCTTAATGATTCAGAAGATATTTTGGAAGTAGCGGCTAAAAAAGCATGAATTAACGCCTCATAACAATTATCCCAAAAAGCTTCATAGACATTCACTTCTCTTTCAATGACCTGACCGGTAGACTGCGAGGTCCATTTGCGGATTTCTCCAAGCTTTGGTCGTTGCAATCGATTGGCATCTTCTAAGTATCGCGCCATTCCTTCTTTTATCTCTTCTTTATTTATTTCTTTTACATCTAATTGCTGTAACGTTTCCGATATTTTTTTATACCACTGATGTGTTGCTCCATTGCATACCCCTGAAAGATTTTTAAGATTACTTTTTAATACTTCAAATGTTTTTGTGTTAGGAATTAATTCGTTGTAGGAATTTAATTGTTTAATTTCTTCGGAAGAAAATATCTGGAATGGTTTTTCGGAATAATCTCTATCAAGCATGGTTGTTTTTCCTTGGGAAAATTTCAGACCGGCCGTTTGTTGTTTTAAGTGCTATAATAATAATTATAATAAATACAAAAGCAAGCGATCAAAAGCCAACATAATGAAAAATATGGATTTTGATGTTTCGGGGGTGGTTTATGAAAAAATCCAATCAATTCATTTGCTTTGCGCTTTTAGTATGTTTATCAATGTGTAACTATGCCGATACGAATGATAATACTCCTGTCGATACAAGCATGTACCCGCAAGGCTGTATTCCTTCCATTGGATTACCCGTAGGCCCGCAACAGCCATTATGTGAAGCTTATATTTCTCCTCTTTTACCTGAAATGATAGCGCCTGCAACTGAAGAGGCAGCAATATCAACTGAAACAACCCCTGTTGCAACAACTACAAAACCAAAAGCAACGAGTAACATTTCTTATCGTCACTATGCACCTCGTTATGCTAGGCCATATTATGATTATGCATCGCCTGATTATTACTATTATCCTTACTCTTATTATAGCTATCCCTATAATTACGATTATTTAGGCGCTTTTGTCGTTGGGCTTGCATTTGGTGCATTATGGAATGCAATTTATTTTAATAATTATTATGGCTACTATTGGCATGGCGGTTACTGGCACAATTATTATGGCGGATACTGGAACAACGCTTATCGTTACGGACCTTATTGGAACGGCGCTCGATATTGGAATCGTGCGCATTGGAATAATTGGAATCATCCTTTCGTAAATAATTTCAATGCACAACATTTTAATAGAGCAGCAACCATGAATAGACAAAATGCAAGGTTCCTTGGTGCTCACGGTGCAAGAAACTTCGGGACCCAGGGTGCTAGAATCCATGGAGGTCATGGTGGAGGTTTTGGAGGTTATGGGCATATGGGTCGATTCCATGGCAACGGCTTTAGAGGTCATGGTATGCATGGATTTCACGGTAGTGGTTTTAGAGGAGGTCATGGAATGCATGGATTCTACGGTGGTCACGGCATGAGAGGGTTCCACGGCAGCGGTTTTAGAGGTCATGGAATGGGCGGATTCCGCAGCATGGGCGGATTTCATGGAGGCCATGGAATGGGTGGATTCCGCAGCATGGGCGGATTTCATGGAGGCCATGGAATGGGTGGATTTCACGGAAGACATTAAAACCGTCTTAACATCTTTGCTGATAACTTTTAACTTCTTCAGCGGTTGCATTTAACCATTTAATTCTGTTTTCAGGCGTAGTTTCGATTTCAGTTCGTTTGTCTGCTATGTCGATAAATAATTTTCCATTCAAGTGATCAATCTCATGTTGTAAAATTCTCGCATACCAACCGTCTGCATGAATCACTTTCTTCTCACCATTTTCATCATAGCATTCAACAGTGACTGCTTTTGCGCGCGCAGTAATTCGGCTTACGCCATTAACACTTAAACATCCCTCAAAATAAGCAACTTTTGGGTCAATCATCATCGTAATTTTAGGATTGATAATAACGTGAAAAGGAATGGGCTTTCGTCCTCGCTCGATTTTAATTTCAGATTTCATCGCAGACATATATGCTTCGCAATCCTCAATCACGGCAATTTGCAGTGAAATTCCTACTTGAGGTGCAGCAAGACCTACACCTGGTGCAGCGTGCATGGTTTCTTTCATGGATGCAATAATATCTTTGATATAGGGACTTGTTATGTCTGCCATGGGTACTTCTTTTGCGACTTGGCGTAATATGGGATCGTCGTATTGTACAATGTTGAGTAGCATGAGTGTGCCTTAATCATATTGGTAGTAGAATAATTTTATAATTTCAGGATTATACCAAAAAAAATGCCAGAAGATAGAAGCAAAACGCGCCACTTAATTTGCGGACAATTATTGGAAAAACGAATTAAATTGCCACCGCTAATGCTATTGTTTATTATAGCACTTCCATTTCTGGGTGTATCTTTCATAAATATTATTAGAGATTACCATGACAAAACACAAATCAAGCAAAGCTGATGCAGCAAAGTTACCTAGAAGTCTGCAAGAATTAATTTTAGATTATGCTGATTATCAACCTCCTGAAGTAAGAATGAGGCAAGGGGATATTCTGGAAAATCATGCTTTACATAATGCGGTTTTCACAACTATTGGTCCTGCTGCACTGATAGCAACCCTAATTTCCGAGAAAAAAAATGTCCCAGCTCCTATAAAAGGAACAGTTATTGCGGCTGGAGCACTAACTGTTCTTCCATTATTACCAATTGGCATCGTCGTTGGCGTGTACACCGGCCTTAAAGATTTGTCTATGTTTGCTAAAGAGACAGTTAAAAAGAATAGAGCATTTTCAACAGCTGCAGAAGTATTTGATACTGACTTACTTCACCATGATTACTTAAATTATCCTTTAAAGCCGAGACAGAAAAGTCCCGAGCCTGCAAATGAAGAAGAAGCATTGAATGATGCATTTTCAAATCCCAAAATTTAAAAGATTTCTGTAAATGGATGGTATCGAATAACATCGATCTGCAGGAAACTTGAAAATTAGCTTTGGTGGCTATGGATGCATGCCATCAGATTGAGACTTTATGACATTATTTAGGTTGTGTGGAAGACCGCAGTCTAATTTCTTCAATTTCTTTTAAATCATGTTCAGAATAAAAATCTCCCATAGTAAAATGTTTGTTTTTCCATTCAGGAAAAATGGATTGTACATAATCACAAAGAAATTGGCTAAATAGTTTAAAATCATTAAAATACATTTCACCTCTGTTTGGATCAAAAAGAATATAATTATTTTCTTTAAAAGTCCAACCGATCATATGGGCGCCAAAAGGAGGTTTTAAGTTAGTGATGCTAATAACATGAAGACCATACTGACTACGATGAAAACGATCCAGTTTATCTAAATAAGTTGTAAAACCGCTTGAATCCATGCAGGACTGTTGTGAAGCTTCACTAAAGTCTAGATCGGAAAAAATAGCTTCAATTACATCCATCATCCTTTGCGATTTTTTATAGCCTTCTTCTGTACGGTTTCGAGTTATTAAAGGCAATTTTGCATCTTTTGCTTCTTGCGCATCGATGAGTTCAATTGGGATGACGCTGCCTATTGTTCTTTTTTGCCAGTTTGTAATTTTAGAGACAAGATCTTTATCCGTCTGCAATTTTGTAATTTTAGAGACAAGATCTTTATCCGTCTGCAATCCGAATCCTAGCTCATTTATTAAATTTCTGTCTTTCATTAAATGTTCATACCATGCTTTAGTTAATGCATAACAAAGACCTTTCCAGGCAGGATTCTTGAGGAATATTGAATTCGACCTCAGCATCCTTGCTATGGTAGAAAGTAGAATGTAATCAGATTGATTAAAAAGTATTGTTTTTACAGGTTTTATTTTATTTTTACGTTTATCAAACATAAACTTATCTCGAGTGCTACGATACGTTAATTATAACACACAAGCACCTGATATGATCAAAAGATAACCTTCTGTTATCTATTTGATAATAAAAAAGATTTGAAGAACTAGCTTTAGTGGCTGTGCTACACGATAAGCTGGACAAAAAGCGAACTTGTGCCAAAATGGCACAAGTTCAAAATTAAGACAGACCCTAGATCGTTGCAAAAGCAACGGCAATGTCCTTGTTATCAACAAGGTTGCCCGTATGACCCGTAGTGAAAAGAGATTTAGTTTCAGATTATTTATCGTGAGAAATGGACTTATATTTGCCTAGTGTTGTTGTTTATTATAGCATAAGCCACTTTATCTATGGCGAGGCAATTTTATGATAGTTGAAGCACTAAAATCAGCTGGGAATCGCATCAAATTAGTATGTGAGCATGTCAAATTAGCATGGCAACAAGCTTCATTCTGGGGAAAAGTTGGAATGGCTATTTTGGGATCATTAACGGCAGGTATTGTCGTAGCTGGGATTGTTGGTTGTATTATAGTGGCAGGTATACCCACTGCTTATACTGCTGGTCTTATATCTTTGGTTGTCATGACGACACTCATGGTAGCAACCTTACCGGCAGCGCTTTTTTTGATCAATGTTAACTATCATTACGGATTGCATGAATTGCATAAGGATCAAAGATCTGTTTCAGAGCAACCACAGCAGTCCATCGAAACTCCCGCAGCTAGACTAACTGGATCGACTGCTAAGATGGGATTTGAAACAGAACGTCCGGTGCAACAAGATAGACAATCTCAAAACTTTGTGTCTAAACTTTGGGACAGAATTACGCATAGTCATGGCAGCACGGTAAGTAGCAATCCTGTTAATAAACCAAAATAACTCGCGGTTATTATTATGATAAGGTTAAATTGATAATGGCTATGGGTGCCATCACATTGAGGCGCTCGATTTTGCCATATTAAATCGCATATTTGCATTAAAAACTGCAAAGTAGCGTTTTAATTTAAAAATATCGATATTTAAAATCGACTTTTAACATAAAATCTACTACCGAGGCTAATTTCAATAACATTTCAACTATTGACCACTACATGAAAAAATATCTTGCGGGTGAACTTGGTGCCGTTCCTCATATTGGATAATAAATGAGAAAGAAGATAATAAAGCAACGTACACGATCCATTTGTTGTTGATTATTTCTACTTGTTAGTATAGCTTATTCGTTCTTTTCAAATCCGCATAATTATAATAATAAGGATATGTAAATTATATGATCAAAAAGAATGTGGGGATATTTATTCTTTCGCTGTATCTGATTTTTGCGATTAGTTATGCAATTACTCCTTTTAGTACACCTGCCGTGATTGGTTACACTACATTAATAGGTGAAGCTGGAATGGATATTCTTATTTGTATCCTTTCAATTTATCTTTATTATTTATCGAGCAGTCACAGACGCAAGTTATTTGCGATTATCGCAATGGCTTTTTTTTTCGAAGCATTTGCCGATGGAGCCTATAATTTTATACAAAATATTTTAGGCATCTGTAACCCCTCAATTTTTGTATCCTCGCTATATGAAGTTCCATTGCTATTATTTTTGTGTTTGCAGGGATGGTTTTGGTGGAAACTATTTTCCGAGACAAATTCAGATAACGAGGAAAAAAAGATGCCTTTGCTTACTTACGCACCTTTTATAATTTCTTCGCTGATTATCGTTGCAATATTTATATATTTTGCCGATTGGAAGATTGATCGACTTTCAGGCGCAGGTCTTTATCAATTCGCTGATATTTTAGTGGAGGCCGTAGATTTTGCGCTTGTATCAATTTGTCTTGGCACATCTAGAAATAAAGCTCTCTCATGTGTTGCTATCGGTTTTCTTGTTATTGTTTGCTCAAATTATATGATCCGATTACCTGTTGTTTTTCTTGCAACAACACAAAATAGTCCATTTGAATTTACTTGGATTGCCGGTCAACTACTAGTGTTTTATGGTCTTTCCAGCTTTAAAAAAGAGAACACAGATAAATTCCTCAAAAATTGGTGTTATGGTATTAATTGCTTGCAGTCACAAATTACGGTGGGTAGTTTTGGACTAGGATTAGTAGCAATTGCGCTCTTTTCCCTTTTTATAAAATACACCGCATCAACAAATTTACCCGATAGCAGTCTATTGCAATATCTACCAGCCGTAATGATAATTCTTTCAATTATCACTGTTATTTTGAGCACCCAATTGTCAAAAAAATTACTTAAACCTCTTAAAGAACTTGAAGCAGTAATAGAATCTTACTCTCAAGAAAAAATTGAACCTAAATTAAACTCCCACAATGATTACGGAATACGTGAATATGTTGAGCTAAAAGCTTTTATAAAAAAAGCTTTACTCTCATTGAATGAGAAATTAATTATTGAACGTGAATCATCCACTCTTGCTGCTAGTATCTCGCATGATGTTGCATCACCTCTTGCGGTAATGGATATGATCTTGAAAGCGAATATTACACACCTTCCATTAAAGGCAGGAGCCATCTTGAAAGAAAGTATTCAAGAAATAAGAAATATTACACGTACATTATTGGAAAAATATCATAATCCCATTGATTGGGAAAATCAAACATCATCCTATTTACTATTACACAGCATAGTTGAATCTGTTGTAGCACAGAAAAAAATAGAGTGGGGAGAACAATGCTGTGAAATAACAGTTACAATTCAACCCAATGCAAATGCAGGAAGCGTGTTCGTTGTACCCGAAAAGCTCAAACGAATCATTTCTAATTTACTAAACAACGCGTATGAAGCAATGCAGACAAAAGGACAGATTGATATAACGGTAGGCGAGCAGGACTCACATTTCTATATATTAATTTCTGACTCGGGTTGTGGCATTAAGCCAGAGGACTTTTCCAAAATTTTGGCGGGTGCAAGCTTAAAGCATCCGGGCAGAGGGTTTGGATTGTCAGGTGCCAAGCTCTACATGGAATCATTGGGCGGCATATTACTCCTTACCTCCAAACCAAGTATAGGAACACAAATAAAACTATTATTTCCTCCAATATCCAAAGACTCACCTAATTTCCAAAATACTTTAATTTCAATGACCGAATAAAAAAGAGAACTTTATGAAAAAAATTACATCAATTAATCCAGCAAATGGCAAAATACTCGGTGAAACAATCGCAACAACTTCTGAAGAAATTACAGAGAAGGTCAAATTGGCACGTGCTGCTGCACCCGCATGGAAAGCATTAGGTGTAAAAAATCGCGTGGAAATTTTGCGGCCTTTATTTGAATCTTTTCAAAAAATACAAAATGAAATTGCCCTACTTACCACCCAGGAAATTGGCAAGCCTCTCGCTGAGAGTATCGGTGATTTTGAGGGTGATTTTATCTATCTAAATGACTTCATTACTAATGGCGAAAAATATATTGAAGATGAAATTGTATTTAAGAACCATGATGCTGTTCATCGAATTATTTATGAGCCTACCGGCGTAGTTGCTTGCATTGCACCATGGAATTATCCGTTTGGAAATTTTATCTGGAGCGTCATCCCCAACCTTATTGTCGGCAATACTGTTGTATTTAAACACTCAGAAGAATGTCCACTGACCGCCAAATTACTTGAGCAAACTGTGTTGGCATTAAAAAAATTGCCTGAAGGCGTTTTTTCAGCCATTTATGGAGATGCCGAAGAAGGCAACTTATTAGCAACACAGGAAATAGATATGTTGTGGTTTACAGGAAGCTCTGCCGTGGGACGCGAATTGGCCGCCATCGCTGGCAAAAAACAAATAAAAGCCGTGCTTGAAATGGGCGGCTCAAATCCTGCTATCGTTTTAAAAGATGCCTTGTTAGATAATATTATAGAAAAAATTTATAGAGGAAGATTTACAAACTGTGGTCAAGTCTGTGACGCGATTAAACGTTTATTGGTTGATCGCTCTTTATTTGAGAATCTTGTCGCAGCACTTGCGCAACAAATCGAAAAAATAAAAATAGGTGATCCTCTGCAACACGACACTGAATTAGGGCCATTGGTATCCATGCGTCAAATGAAAATACTTGAGGAACAAGTAAACGATGCTCTTAGCAAGGGAGCCACGCTCATAACGGGAGGGAAACATATACATCAATTGACAGGAGCTTATTACTCACCCACTCTTTTAACCAACATCAAAAAAAATATGCGTATTTGGCAGGAAGAAGTTTTTGGGCCTGTTTTACCCATTATCTCATTTGAGGATGATGAGGAAGCCATTCAATTAGCAAATGATACCCCATATGGACTCGGTGCTGTGGTTTTTTCCCAAAATATAGATAAGGCACGTTATATTGCCAGCAAAATCGATGCGGGTTGTATTGACATCAATAATGGCAGTCATTGGCAGCCATGCACACCTTTTGGTGGTTATAAAGCTTCTGGAATGGGACGTGAACACGGGCGCCATGGGTTTCATGAATTATGTCAAATCAAAGTCATTGCGGAGGGCTAGCTCGACAATCTAACGGTCTGCCGTCATTGCGCGCATTTGACCCCCATTACCTCGATAAACATTCCATTTCATGATTAGTTAAAATATTTTGAGATGGAATGGTTCTTTTATCCCTAGTTAAGTCAATAACGTCATTCTCGGTTTTAAGATTAAGAATTAGTTAGCAATAAAATTAGGTGTTTTAAATATGAATCGATTAAAAAATAAAAAAGTCATTGTAGTCGGTGGAACATCAGGGATCGGTAAAGCCATTGTTGAGAAATTTGCTCACGAAGGCGCGGTGGTTGCATTCTGTGGTCGATCTTATGAAAAAGGCAATATCATTATGAATGATGTGGCTAATTCAAAATTTTTGCAATGCGATATTACTCAAAAAGAATCCGTTGGGAATTTTTTTCAAGAAGCCATTCATTTTTTGGGTGATTTAGATATTGCTGTGAATAATGCAGGTATTAGCGGTGATATTTGTTCTTTTCATGAAACGACAGATGACATGCTAAAACAAGTCATGGATACTAATATCATCGGAATTTGGCGTTGCATGCAACATGAAGTCAACTATCTACTTAATAATGCTAAAAATGGATCTATTATTAATGTTTCTTCAACTTCTGGACTGATTGGCAATGCTCTTGGCCTGACCCCTTATTCAATCAGTAAACACGCTTTAATAGGTCTCACAAAATCGACCGCTTTAGAATATGCAAAAAATAACATACGTATTAATGCCTTATGTCCAGGTTTCGTAGACACTCCGATGACAGAACAAGCCGAATCTGTTTCAAAAACATTAAAACGTAAAATTCCACTTATGCACCCATTAGGACGTATCGCCAAACCTGAAGAAATTGCCAATGCAGCATTGTTTTTAAGTTCCGATGAGTCAACTTTTACCACGGGAAGTTGTATGGTTGTTGATGGGGGGCTGACTGTGTGAACGTTTGCCCGAAAGACCCGGAAATGTATTCTAATCTATTTGGATTGATAGTGGCTATGGGTGGGCTCGAACCACCGACCTCAGCATTATGAGTGCCGCGCTCTAACCAGCTGAGCTACATAGCCAAAGATGGGCTTTATTGAGGACGCCTATTCTCGAAGCTTTGGGGCTTCTTTGTCAAGATGAAAATGATAATTCTTTATATATATCAATAGGTCGCTAGATTGATCATAAAATATTCAATTTTAATAATGATACCATTTGCATATCGTGCCCATCTTGCGTAGAATCAGCAGCTTTTCCGAAGATTGTTTATTGAATGATCTTCTCCTTGCCTTAGTGGGGTATTCCTGCAAGGCTTATAACCGAAAGGAGCTATAAAATGAAGCATTATGAAATTGTGTTTTTAGTCCATCCGGACCAAAGCGAACAAGTTCCCGCTATGATTGAGCGTTATACCAATATGGTTACGCAAAAAAAGGGTAAACTCCATCGTTTGGAAGACTGGGGCAGACGCCAACTTGCGTATCCTATCGATAAACTTCTCAAAGCCCACTATGTTTTGATGAATATCGAATGCGATCAAGATACTATCAATGAGCTTAGAGAGGCATTTCGTTATAATGATGCCGTGATTCGTAACCTCGTCTTAACCACTAAGAAAGCAGTGACGGAACCATCACCTTTATTGAAAGAGAAAGATAGCCGTTCCGAAGGTGGGTCAAGTGATGGTGAAGGTCATAAATCAAGAGGCAAAAGACCTATAAACATGGAAGATACCAAAGCTAACCTTATCTTAGAAACCGAAGTGGATTCTGAAACCAAATAATCTATTTATTGCGGGAGTTTTTATTATGTTTCGTCGTAAAAAATTTTGTTATTTCACAAGTAATAAACTAAATGACGTGGATTACAAAGACGTTCATTTATTGAAAAAATTCATTACCGAAAACGGTAAGATTGTACCTAGCCGTATTACTGGCACTAAAGCACGTTTTCAACGTCTTTTAGCAGTTGCTATTAAACGTGCACGGTTCTTGGCATTACTTCCTTACACTGATAAGCATTAATAAAACAAATGAAATGAGTATGCTGCGACGTTTCACGGATTTTATTTTGCAAAGCCGCCTTCAAGCTATGGGGGTGGCTTTCGTTT
>CAYVRW010000027.1:0-24796 GCA_964453575.1 uncultured Coxiellaceae bacterium
GCTGCGCATTTAGATAGAAGTAGGGGCGTTTTACTGGTTTGGCCGCCGAATTTCGCAGAAAATAATCAGGGGAAAGGAAAACTATGAATCACGCCACTGGTTTTTTCATCATTCCATTAACACTTATTGTGGCCTTTATTTTAACGTTACTTCCTATGCCTGCTTGGGCAGTTTGGTTGCGGCCTGCATGGGTTTTGATGGTACTGGTTTATTGGGCCATGGTGATGCCTGATCGTGTTAATGTAGGAACAGCATGGATTACAGGCATATTTTTAGATGTGTTGGAAGGAACTCTTTTAGGCGAACATGCATTTGCATTAACTGTCGTTATTTATTTTGTCGTGCGTATGTCTAGTCGTTTACGCATGTTTCCTTTAATTCAACAGGGTTTTTGTATTTTCTTTTTGGTGTTGATTTATCAATTTATTTTATTTTGTATTCAAGGATTTTTAGGCGCGCTGCCTAATAGCTGGCTTTATTGGTCATCTTCATTGATCAGTATGTTACTGTGGCCGTGGGTATATAGTATTTTACGCGGCAAAACTGAAGATCAAATAGTAACTAACTACTATGACTGAAGAAATTCTTATAAATGTAACTCCCAGAGAAGTGCGAGTCGCTTTGCTTGAAAACGGCAGCTTACAAGAAGTTTACATCGAAAGAAATACACATCAAGGATTGTTGGGTAACATTTATCGAGGTAAAGTAAGCAGGCTGTTGCCTGGTATTCAAGCTGCATTTGTCGACATAGGCTTAGATCGCGCTGGATTTTTGCATGTCAAAGATATTCATCCGGAACCACAAAAGGTGGACATTCGTGATTTGATTTTTCCAGGCCAGGAATTACTGGTGCAAGTTTATAAAAATCCGCTTGGCTCCAAAGGTGCTCGATTAACAACACAGTTTACTATTCCATCGCGCTATTTAGTGTTAACTCCGAATACCCATCAAATTGCAATTTCGCAAAGAATAACGGATGAAGAGGAACGACAGCGTTTGTCGGGCATGTTAACCCCTGCAGTTGAAGGCGGATATATTGTAAGAACAGCAGCATTAAGTGTCTCCGATGCGGAAATTGAAGCAGACAAAGCTTTTTTATCCAGTTTATGGGTCAATGTTTTAGCGCGCGCAAAAAATGCCAAACATGGTGAAGTGATCTATGAAGAAATTCCCATTATATTGCGCGTGCTGCGTGATTTAGCAGGTTATGAAATTGAAAGAATACGTGTTGACCAATCTGATGCTGCCGATCAAATGCGCGAATTTGCAGAACGTTATGTGCCGGCGTTAATCAACAGAATAGAATATTATGCAACGGATAGGCCTATTTTTGATATTTATTCCGTTGAAGATGAATTACAAAAAGCATTATCGCGCAAGGTTTACTTAAAATCAGGCGGCTATTTGATTTTTGATCAAACTGAAGCGATGACCACCATTGATGTGAATACCGGTTCTTATGTGGGCCATGGCAAGATTGAAGAAACTATTTTTAAAACGAATTTAGAAGCAGTGGATGTGATCGCAAGACAAGTGCGATTGCGTAATTTAGGCGGCATCATCATTATTGATTTTATTGATATGATAGATGAGTTGCATAAAACGCATTTAATGGAAACTTTGAGTAAAGCGTTAGCAAAAGACAGTGTACGTACCGAAATAAGTGAAATCTCTAGTCTGGGCTTAGTGCAAATGACACGCAAACGCACCCGAGAAAGCCTAGAACATATCTTGTGTGTGACTTGTCCATTGTGTCAGCGCCGCGGTTCCATTAAATCATTAGAAACGATTTGTTATGACATTATTCGAGAATTAAAAAGAGTTTCAGCACATTATCCATGGGCTGGTTTTCTAGTGGTGGCGTCAGATGCGGTCGTGCATGGTCTTTTAGAAGAAGAGTCTACCATGATCGCGGATTTAGAAGCGCAGCTTGCAAGACCTATACGATTGCAAGCAGATTCTTCTTACATGCAAGAACAGTATGATATTTTGCCTTTGTCTGAAAAGGAATAAGGCATGAAGGATTACTTAACAAGAGTAACTAGGTGGTTAGGTTACTTAATAGCCTTATTAATCATCATAGCCGCCACATTGGTGAGCGTAGGCCGTTTATTAACGCCTTATTTAAATCAACATAAGGCCGATTTTGAGATCTGGGCCAGCCAATTATTAAATGCTCCCGTAAAAATTGATGATGTACGTATTTCCTGGAATGGTTATGCACCGCAACTTACCTTTAGCAAAGTCGCAATTTTAGATAAGCTATCCAATAAACCTAACTTTGATATTCGCCAAATAAAAATAAATGTAAAAATCATAGAAAGCTTAATTCACCGTGAGCCTGTTCTTTCTTACATTAAAATGTCCGGCATGGACCTTACCGTTCATTCTAAAAAAAGCGCGTTTAATGTAGCAGGTTTTGGCGACATTGCTGTTGCGGATAATTTATTGGGCGGCGTTCATGAAGCAAATGAAGTTATTGCCTGGATAGTGTCGCAACCTGCGCTGGTATTGAGTGATATACATATTATTTTTTATACCCATGAGGGACTTAAAAAATCAATTACGCTTGATGAGTTGAGTCTATTAAACGCTAACACAAAACATGATTTATCAGGGAAGGGCACGCTTAATCAAGATATTCCTACACACGTAGAATTGGCAGTTTCATGGCAGGGCGATAGTTTAGCTTTAGAAAAAGTATCCGCTAATCTGTATTTATATTTAGAAGGTATCTCATTGCCGCAATGGTTTAAGCAACAAACCTGGAACAATATGCAAATTAAAGAAGGTTTGGGCAGCGCTAAAATTTGGTTGACTTGGGACAAAGGTCAGTTGCTGCAAGTTCAAACACAATGTCAACTTTATCATTTAAATCTTTATTCACTTGCAACGCAACAAACACAATTCATTTCACGATTAAGCGGTCATTTTGGTTGGAGGCGTGAAGGTGAAAATCAAATGATTGCCGGTAATGAAATTTTAATTGATTTGCCGCATCACTTATGGCCAACCACGAGTTTTTCGTTAATTTTACCTGTTCAGATGAACTCTCAACAAAATCATTTTTCCTTAAATACAGGTTATGTTGATTTAACCGATGTATCGGCATTCGCACAAAGCTTTGGTTTCGTGCCTTATAACTTGAAACCGTGGATGGATTCGCTAAAACCTAGTGGTGAAGTGAAATCATTAACTCTGGATTTTCAAGAAGGTGTGCCTATTGAAAATAATAAAATAACAGGAACATTTAATGAATTGGCATGGCAATCATGGAAAACCTATCCTGGTGTGCATGGATTAAGCGGTATGCTTCAATGGAATGGAAAAAATGGTTATCTTGATGTAGATACAAAGCGTTTAACAGTGACTTATCCATCAGTTTTAGAATCGCCTGTGACCTTAGGAAATTTACAAGGACGAGTTTTATTTGAAAAAGATAAAAATGATACATGGTCTTTTGCTGGTAAAACATTGAAACTTGCAAATGATGATTTAGAAATCAATATGAATGTAAGTACTGAAATACCTAAAAATAATTCCCCAAAAATTGATTTAACCTCAGATTTTACAGTGAAAAAAGCCAATCATTTGGTTCATTATTTTCCGTTAAAAATCATGGAGCCTGATTTAGCACGTTGGTTAACACAGGCTTTTCAGAGCGGCCAATTTGATGCAGGCAAACTTATCATACAAGGTCGTCTCAATGAATTTCCATTTGACAATAAGAACGGCAAATTCGCTATGACGACCCATGCTAAAGATTTAGCCTTGAGTTATGCCATAGGTTGGCCAGTGATGAAAAAAATCAATGGAACGCTGCAATTTGTAGAGCATAATATGAAGGCCGATATTCAATCCGGATTATTGCAAGGTATGTCCGTTAACAATACGCATATCGAGATTCCTTATATCGGCAAGCCACAAGCACAAATTGTCTTGTTGAATGGAATCATAGAAGGAAACTTAGCCCAAGGCCTGCAAGTCATTCGACATAGTCCGCTCAAAAATAAGTTAAATAAAGAATTTAGCGCATTGCAAATGACAGGGCCCATGCAATTAAAATTAGCTGTTAATCTTCCTTTAAAAAACCCTGAGCGTACTACCGTGTTAGGTAATATGGAACTTGTGCAAGGTGCGTTGAGCGTACCCGCATGGAACTTGAGTGTTGATAATGTTAATGGTGTGTTGCATTTTACTGAACAAAGTATTGAGGCACCTCAGGTGACCGCACGATTGTGGGGTGAGCCTATTGATTTACAAATTCATACTGAACGTACCTCGCAAGGCACCTCATTTGTAAATCTTGCGATCAAAGGTAAATTAAGCGGCTCAGTTATACGTTCTTTTGTGCAACATACTGCTTATGCCAGTGTTATTCAAGGCGGCGCCGCTTATCAAGCAACATTACGATTGCCGCAATCGCAATTAGCTGAGCCTGCCCAATTAACTATAAATACTGATTTGAAAGGGATAGTATTGGATTTGCCTGCGGGGCTTGGGAAAAAGGTCAATGAAGTTGTTCCCTCTAAAATCATTGCCAATATTAAACAAAATAAACCCTTAGAAATAAAATGGATTTATGGCACTAAACTCAGAGCTGCTGCCGTCATTAAAAATGCTGCAGAAGGAATGCAATTATATAGCGCAGAAATACGCTTGGGTGATAAAGGAGAAGCTGCTTTTCAAACGGAGCCAGGTATTTTGGTTTCAGGAGAGTTTGATACATTGGACTGGAACGTATGGAAACCGTATTTTGCTAATAATAAAGGTGGATCTTACAAAGATCTATCCGCTTTATTTAGAGGTTTGGATATACGGGCCAATAAAATTATTGGATTATTTCAGCCTATTAATAAAGTGCATCTTGAACTCCGTAAATCACAGAATGATTACTCTTTAAAAATTGATAGTACAGAGATAGCAGGTGTTATCACTCTTCCTTTAAAATTGCATGAATCATCTATCCAAGCTAAATTTGATCGATTGCATCTTGCGCCTATGACTACGCAACCTGAAGAGTTCGATCCAGCAACATTGCCCGCGATGACTTTTACTGGATCAGATGTGAGTTATCAAGATAAGCATTTAGGCCAAGTGAGTTTTTCACTTATACCAATTAAAGAGGGTGTTAACATTGAATCGTTACATCTTGAGGCGGAGCAATTTAACCTTTCTGCCAAAGGAAGGTGGTTAATGCAAAATAAAAAACCTGAAACTCAGTTAGAAGGAACATTAAAAATTAATAATGTTGCAGCATTTTTAAGTAGTTGGGGTTCACCTACCGTTAATCCGGAGGGCAGCAATGGGACCATGGTATTTGATTTGCAATGGCCAGGTGCAATTTATAGTCCATCTTTGGCAGGTTTGACGGGTGAGGTGGAATTGACATTAAGTTCAGGGCAAATTGTTAATTTGGATCAAGCAACAACGGCCAAAATGGGTTTTGGCCGTATTTTAAATTTATTGAGTTTAGATTCTATTGCGCATGCTCTTACTTTTAATTTTAGCAATTTGACGGAAAAAGGTTATACTTTCGATTCCGTAAAAGGACATTTTACTCTTAAAAATGGCAATGCTTTTACTGATAGCGTTCTTATGGATGGTTCTATTGCCCGCATTGAAATGTCTGGCCGTTTAGGTTTGGCGGCTAAAGATTACGATATTGAAGTCATTGTGACACCTATCGTAACAGGTAGTATCCCAGTCGTTGCAGCCCTGGCCGTCAATCCTTTTGTAGGGGCCGCAGCCTGGATTGTGGAAAAGATTGCAGGCAAGGCAGTATCCAGTGCTACGACCCATAAATACAAGGTTACGGGGACCTGGGAAAAGCCGGTGTGGGTGGACAAATAGCGGCATTGCCAGCAACAAAATTTTTGGTGAATAATGTTTGCGGCGTTGTGGAAACCAAGGCTGCTGGCTTTTGAATATAGCCTTTTTCTAAACCATATTTATATAACTCTTGTGCATTAGAAATAGCATAAGTAAATTGTTCTTCTACATGAATTAAACAAAATCTATCTTTACGCAAGCGATTTACTATCTCCATAATTTTTTCTGCTGCTATTTCAACATTTTCAGCCTCATAAATTGCTTTGTAATGACGCAAAAGTTCTAATGTAAATATCAAGTGGCCGGTACGGCCAATTCCCGATGCGCAATGAATTAATATATTTTCGTTTTTGGAGTCGTTATATATTTTCCATAATGCTTCTTTGGTATCACTGGTTAAGTGAATAGGATAATTATCTTTTAACTTGATAAGCGTAACGTCTAATTCACTTTCTTTAGCATCTTGCGGATAGATAGTTAAATGAGATTGAATAACATTCTTTGCAGGGCAGAATTGTGAGCCCAGAATATTTATAGTATAATTTTGTTCATGTTTGTCTTCAACAGAAAAAAGGTAACTTCCAGCTATTTCGTCTCTAGGGTACAAACAATACTCATAAAAATCTTGATAATGATGACCATCGGACAAGCATTCGCCTAACGCAACAACCTTTTTAATCGGTAACTTTTGATTAAATACCGTATTTTCAAAAAATTGACCTAAATGATAAAGATTTTGTGGACCTTCTGATGCAATAAAAGGAGTGTCTGTAATAACATTTGCATTGATGGTAAAATGAGGGTCTTGATAATTAGGATATCCCCTTACAAAAAAATATTTGTTTACAATTTTTTTAAACCCAGGCTTTTCTTCGGAAGAAAATGTATCTCCATCATAATAAAGATCGCCTTCCATAAAAAGCATTTTGAGGTCTGCTGTTGTTTTAAATTTATTATTAATGGTTTCTCTAATCTTATATCCGGGGATGAATTTAGTCTTGGCAGTGTTGATGATTTCATCTAGTGGAAGTTCAGGGCTTCTTGTTTGCATGGGTAATCCTTTATATTGATCTTGCTTTAAGTTTATCGTTTTTTTAGAGGAGAATCATCTTTTTTAGGGTCTGTCGTCAACGCCGTCCACGTCGTCCCGCGGCTTGTCCGCGGGATCCAGGATGTTTTCTTGCTCATAAATAAGACCAATTACTCATTTTGTTATATAAATAAATTAGGTTTAGTTTTTGCTGCCTACAGATTCTGTTATATTTGTATATTTGCAATTACGCTCTGGATCCCGCGGACAAGCCGCCGGACGACGTGGATGGCGTTAATTGACGATAGCCCCTAATAAAAAAGCTTGAAATTTTTTTTAATGATGATATTCTTTAGCTTCACTTCAGCAATTTCCAATATTACATAATTTAATCTTCGAACAATCCCGTTTTTTACTCACAAAATCGCTCCAAACAACCATACTTTTTTAAACCGCTATAAATCTAACAATTTTAAAATAAGAGGAATTACCATGCGTAAATTTAAAACTACAATAATAGTTTCATCATTATTTTTTTTAATTAACCCAGTGCTAACCCATGCTCAGAATAAGGATGTATTGGCTTACTGTGCGCCTATTCATCAGTATGATAAACATGGTGTTGTCGATATATCATCGGATCACGGAGTCACTATTATCAACAAAACGGGGGTTAAACAAAATTATCACATATATTTTGATAATGCCGTCCAATATCCAAGAGTGAGGGAAATGCCGCTTGATTATAGCAGTCCTGAGTTTACACCCAATGCTCATTTTGATTTTGAATTAGTGCTTGAGAATGGTAAACGATATGACTTAGGTCCCGTCATAAACTCTAAAAAAGCTTACTTTGATAAAAAAGGAATATACCGTACTCGAGCCACGACTATTATTAAGGTAAATAATATTACCATAGATAACTGTGTTAATTATGGACTTGCTGAAATTGATTGACGGTCATTGTATGCTGGCAATAGGCTTGCATGATCAAGTTTATCGATGAACTCAAAAAATTGACTCGATTTAAAATAAGGCATGAGCGGTTTAAGAGCGGAAATGTAATATTTTTTTTCTTTGTGGTCCATTTTCATTAAGATGTCTATGGTATTCGCCTCAAAAAGATTTCCTTTCATTAAAAGGGATTGCTTATTTTCCCAGCCTTGCCTTATTTTAAGCATCAATTCGTCTAAGGAATATCCATCGATGTGATTAATGTTTTCCATTAATGGCAGTGGAATCGCATTTTTGGCAAATAAAGCATAGAGTAATATCATATAGAATACTCTGCCATTTCCATCGGGAAATACATGCAATTGTTGACAATTTTTTATGAAGATTAAAATGGCGCGAATTTTGTTTTCCTGATTTTTTGCTGTTTCCATGGAGAAATTATAGTCTGTTATAAAAGCAATAAGTTCTTCTTGAATAAGCTGCTGACGTTCTTGATTATATTTTTCATCGTTATAACTTTCCATACTTAAATTGTTGCCATTTAAAACATAATGATAGAGAAACAATATAAGTTGTTCTTTTTCTTCATGACTAAGATTACAGTTATAATCAATCGAAATTATTTCATGATGGGAATTTTGAAAACAAAGCTTTAAAAAAGATTGGTTCTGCATTTTATCGATTATTTCACGTATGCCATTTTTAGTTAAAGTGTCTTTAGCAATATAATAGGCTGCCCAGGAGGATCTTATTTCACCGGGTTTTTCTAAGGTGTTTTTATATCGGGTGTATGAGACACCTTCCATGGCAAGTTTATGTAATGTTTGAATTAAAGCTACGGTTAAATCATCATCAATATGATTTAACGCATAAGCCATGGCTTTGCATACCGCTTGCAAATAACCAGGCTCTCTTTTTTCAAATTGTTTCCAGCCATTTTCTTCTTTTTGTTTTACTCCATCAATAAATAACCGCCAAACTTCAAGTATTGATATGTCATCGAAATAGATACGGTCATCAGAGATGTCCATAGGAACAGTTTCTGTAAAGGGGTGCATGAACCATCCTTATTTATTATAATTTTTTGCTTTGGCGCGTTCTAATGCTTGGCGAATATAATCCTGTTTATTAATATCCTTTGTAATTATTTTATGAGTTTCTTTGATAACATCATCTTCTAATCTTTTTTGTCTTGCTTGATATCGATTTCGGTATTGTTCTTTTCTATCAATATGATCTTCTGATATCACCATATCAATGCAATCCACAGGGCAGGGCGCTATGCATAATTCACAGCCTGTGCATTCATCAGTGATCACCGTATGCATAAGCTTGCCAGAACCAAGAATAGCATCGACTGGACATGCTTTAATGCATTTTGCGCAGCCTATGCATTCTGCCTCACGTATGTGGGCTCGCATGATAGGTTTTGCTTTGGCTTGCATATCTTCAAGAAAAGGCGCGGGATTTTTATCAAGTAATTCAGCAAGGATAAGTAAACCCTTGGTGCCCCCAGGCGGGCATTGATTAATTTCGGCTTCGTTATTAGCTAATGCTTCGGCATAAGGCATGCAGCCTTTATATCCGCAAAGACCGCATTGGGTTTGGGGTAAAACATTATCAATATCATTTGCTGAAATTTTCATGACGATTGCGTTGCAGTTTTTAAGGCATCAATTTGTGTTTTTTCCAAACGCTGTGCTAAAGGTATAAAAGGATTGAGTGTGTGGTTTAGCAAAGGTTTTTCACTGTCTGACCACATTAGTGGTGCAACATTTAAAAATTGTTCGGCTTTCTTTGCGATCTCAGGCAATACAGGTTTTAAATAAATCATAAGAATACGGAATAAATTAATGCCCATGGTGCAAACTTCGTGAACTTCTTCTTCTCGTGCTGAGTCTTTAATCGCTGTCCAAGGTTTTTTTTCATCAATGTATTGATTAGCAAGATCAGCAAGTGCCATGATTTGTCGAATGGCCTGGCTGAATTCACGTTTTTCATATTTTTCAGCAATCGATGCATTTGCTTTGCTGAAGGTTTCAAAAAGCGAGGGTTCTGCTAATTTTTTCGAACATTTTCCTTCAAAATATTTATGCAAAAAGCTCGCGCAACGACTAGCAATATTAATGAATTTTCCGACTAAATCAGCATTCACGCGCTGCATAAAATCATCAAAGTTAATATCTAAATCTTCAATCCTATCATTTAATTTGGTACTTAAATAATAACGCAAGTATTCAGGTTTTAAATGTTCTAGATAAGTGCGGCCTTTGATAAAAGTCCCGCGTGATTTTGACATTTTTTGTCCGTCTATGGTTAAAAATCCATGACAAAAAATGGCTGTGGGAGTGCGATAATCTGCGCCGCTTAATAAAGCTGGCCAAAATAGGGTATGGAAATACATAATATCTTTACCGATGAAATGGTAAAGTTCTGTTTTTTTATTATTTTCCCAATAGTCTGCAAACTGTAATTCAGGCCGTGTTTGTGCTAAATTTTCAAAACTCGCCATATAGCCAATCGGCGCATCCAACCATACGTAAAAGTATTTTGTCTCTTCGCCGGGAATGTTAAAACCAAAATAAGGTGCATCACGTGAGATGTCCCAATCCTTTAAACCCGCGTTAAACCATTCATCTAATTTATTCGTGACTTGATCTTGCAAATGCCCATTACGCGTCCATTCGCGTAACATGGTTTCGAAATTTTGTAATTTAAAAAAGTAATGTTCCGATTCTTTTTCAATGGGTTTAGCGCCTGATAGGGTGGAGTAAGGATTTTTTAATTCGGTAGGCGTATAAGTTGCCCCGCACACTTCACAGCTATCACCGTATTGGTCTTTGGCGCCGCATCGCGGACATTCTCCTTTAACATATCGATCAGGTAAAAACATTTGTTTTTCCGGATCAAAGGCTTGTTTAATGGTGTGCTTATGGATATTGTCTTTTGCCAGATGACGTTTAAATATAGTCTCGACTAATGCTTGATTTTCCGGTGAATCAGTTGTGTAATAATTGTCCAGCTCGATGAGAAAATCATCAAGATCTTTTTTTTGCTCTAAACGTATATCAGTAATCAATTGTTTAGGACTGATCTGCATTTTTTCAGCTTGAATCATAATAGGCGTGCCATGGCCATCGCAGCCACAAAGAAAGAGGCAATCAGCCCCCCGCATTTTTTGAAAGCGTACCCATATATCCGTTTGAATAAAACCGACTAAATGACCTATATGCAATGATCCATTGGCATAGGGTAAGGCGTAGGTGACGGCAATTTTTCGCTTGCTAGCTGGCATGGGTGTCCTATTGAATAATTTTTAACAAAGGCGAAAATTATAGCAGTTTTGGGTAAAAGCGAAAGATGGGGATGGAAAAAGCTTGTAAATGATCAGCTATTACAGTTAAAGAAGGTCAACTATTCATTTTTTCGCTCCAAACAGTTAGTGTTGTCATCCTATATATTTTGGTTAATATATGGTTTAATTAGATAAATACCTATAAAACTATAACGAGGAAATTATGTTTACCAAATTATGCTCAAAATACAGCCGAGCCATTCCAAGCTTCTCCATTACCCAAGAAATGATTGAAGAACTTATTGTAGAATTCCCTGAAGAAATTCAAAAAAAACTTTATGAATACTTAAGTAATATTAAAACACAGATAGCTGTTGTTAAGGATAAAAATCAACCCATAGATGTAAGACGCGAAACCTTACTTTACATTGAAGAAAATGCGTTGAAAATGTTTGATCTAACAAAAGGTAATGGGTGTGATCGCATTTTATTAGTATCAGATGAATCTAAGATGGACGATCATAATACGATTTATTTGAAGTACCTACCGAAAAGCAACGAAATGATAGCGTATTGGTCAAAAAATAATGTTTTTATGCCTCATAAGCTTTATGCTTCCCCTAGTTATATACCAATCCATATGAGTAACATACTTACCTTAACCTTAATGAACGATGGTGAAATAAATCAATCAAATAATATGAATGCATTCTCTGAAATAGCATCATTATTTGGATATCATCCTTCCGATATGGATCACGGGTATTATCTGGCATATGTATTTCCTAAAATAATAAATGAATGGACAGCCCCCGCAAAGGCTGCCTTGGAAAAACCTAGTTCCTGTAATCCACATACCTTATTTAAGGTAGCAGCCAGCGCAGCGATTGGGACAGCTATAGTAGCTGGTACAAGCTTTATAGCATCGCGATTTTGTTAGCTCTGACCCCAAGAAATTTTTTCGCGAGGTATAGTTAAGGCTTTTTTTAGGTTCTAACTCCTATACTATACGTCTTTAATTTCATAGGTGAAACATGACTTTTAATCGAAATAAATGTACGGGTCTTCTCGTTGGCTTAATTGCTGTCGGCGCTACTGCTGCGCTGATTATAGATTATGTGCGGCGACAACAAGCGCTAAACAGCGCAACTCCGCCGCAACCTAGACCAGGCTTATTTAGACAAAATGGATATTATCTTCATCCGGAGGACGAGCAGTGTGCTCGTGAGCAAGAACACTTGAGGTTATCGATTGACTAAGGTCAAGTGCTGCACGGTTTCAGGCTCAGGATTCGCCAACTCAACCACTTTACAAAACAATTTTTTACCGTTGTTTTTAGTGTTATGCAGCCAAAGCTTTTAATACTGCCTTAGGTGCTTTCTCTATTACTTTAAGAAAATTACGGGCTATTGTAGTTGGTTTGCGTCTGTGTTGCTCCCATTCTTGGATGGTTCTTATACTGACACCAAAGTAACCAGCAAATTCTTTTTGCGACACATGTAATTTTTTACGAATTGCTTTAACATCGATTTCGTTTGGTGGATTTACTCGTTTAAATTTCTTTAATTGTGCTCTGGTTAAAGGCTTATTGTCGGGGTCAGATTTCGCGGCCGCAATAACTTGCTTCTCTGTTAAAGACTTTACCTTACTCCAGTTTGTTTTATCTTTGGGTGTTTTCTTCATAGTATCCTCTTTCATTTTTGCTAGCTCGCCTAGCAGATATAATTCTCTTTTTGCCTTTTCGTACTGTATAAATTAATGAAATTACAACCCCGTGTACTATTCCTATTGTTTGCAGTCTTTCTTCGTCATTGCGGAAACTTGAGTGCTCAATTCGAGCTGGATCGTCAAATATTTTAACAGCGCCAACAAAATCAATCCCATGCTTTTTGAGATTAAGATCTCTTTTTTTGTTGTCCCATTCAAAATCTTTCATATTTTAATTATACGTCAAAGACGTATACATTGTCAATAATAATAATTTCACAAACAATCTGTTTTAATTCACTTTCCAATGCCTTTATCACGAACATTTTTGATGTTTGCTCCCTCCATAATCCCTTTAAAATCATAAAGGTCGCGTTTGGGTACTAGTTCTAAACAACTACCTTTAACAATAAAAATAAATTTCTGGCCTGGTTCGATATGTAATGCGTCTCTTACTATTTTAGGTACTGTAATTTGAAATTTAGATGAAATAGTTACGCTATACATATTCTTACCTCTAGCATATCGATATTAAGGTACAAATTTAACATCCGCCAATTTTTCAGTCTTCCGATCAGCAAGTTCCATGACTTTACAAAACAATTTTTTACCGTTATTTTTAGGCTCTTGCAGATAGTCCATAAGATCCTGCCTGATTTGATCGGTATTGATTACTGCATTATCACTCAGTTCTTTGATTATTTTTCTGCTGGAGTTCGATGTTGCAACGCTTTGATGATATTCTTGAGTTACTCTTGATCGCAAGGTTTGAAAATCATTGTCTTCCATCGTCCTAATTTTTTCGACTGCCAGATTTATTTTGTCTTTAGACTTAGGGTGTCTGGTTTTCCAATCAATCAAGGTTTTGCTGCCTGCAATGAAAGGAAGAGAAATCAAGCCCGCAACATAAACTACTGCTGCTCCTACCAGGTTAAAGCCCGTATTTGTTGCAAAACCATGCGACGTGCTGATGTGAGTTTTACTATTTAATTGAATTAATAGAGTATTAATAGTTGGAGTAATTTCCAAAACGGCTTGTGCACTGTTTATAGTTTTATTAGATAAGGTTTTTACTATTTTTTCATCTGTAATGGGATGTTCTTGATAATCACCATCTTTATCACGATACGCTAGGAGATATTCGTCTTGTGATCTTCTAATAATCAAAACAAGCCTGCCATTTTCAATTTGCTCTCTCTCAGCATCACTAGCAGCCCCATCTGTTTTATAGCAAGATGTTTCTGGAGGATTGATAAGGTTAAGACTAAAGCGATTAAATTTTTGCCAAGTGCTGTCGAAATTATTAATTAAAATATTACGAAACATTGAGATGTCCTCTTATAATGCAGAAGTAGGGCATTATATTAAAATATTTTCAAAAAAACAGCCCCCATTATTCAGGTCATAAAATATGCTATAATTTTTATATGGTCATGAGCGGAGATTTTTTATGGTTGGAAAATCAAAGCAAGAAGAAAATTTTGAGACACTCAAAGACTCTATTATTAATGATCTAAATAAATATTTGAAGCCTAGTGTTTTTGATAAACTAAAAACGGAAGGTATGAAACGCCGAGAGAAGGATTGGGTTCAAACAAAAACACGGGCAATTGAGCAGGCTATACACAACATAGAGGACATAGGTTTTAGAGAAAAAAATTATGGACTAGACCGTTCTAGTGCAGAGAAAGAAATTATCACAGTACTATCAAAACTAACCACTACTAATCTTGAAGCACCGGATCGTAACCTTCGACGAGCACGTGGAGATTACCTACCAGAACCTAAAAAAGAAGATAGGCTAGATACAATAGTAAAAAAATATACTAATGTACTAGAAAATAGAGCTGAAAAAAGAAACGATCCGCCTCAAGATAAACAAGAACCGCAGGCACCTATAAAATTAAGGAAATAAATAAAGATACCTGCGTCATTCATTTAGCATTTAAAAAATATGGTGATTATCCAAGCTTTATCCTTTTTATAGATGTTGTGTGTTCTATATTTGAATCGCAATGACGCTTGGCAATCGTACTTTCTCTAAAATGATACCGATTTAATACCTTAGACTTTGTTTCCTGATGTAATGAAGTATCAATAGATTTTTCTATTTTTAGTGCTTTATTAAAATGCTTAGGATTAAAAAACGAAAAAGATTGATCAAGTTTATTCAACAAATTTTCATGGGGTGTATTATATTCAGAAATTATATTTAATAACACATCAGGTATTTTTTCACCTGTTGCTTTATCAATTAATCCTTTAATGTTTTTATTATGAAGCTTATGATAGTCATAAATTTTTGTGAGTTCATTGAATTTCCCATCATCAAGAGTTTGTAAATCGCATTCTCGTTCATAGAGAGCAATAAATGCTGGCAAAGTATCCATTTCAGCACCGAGTGAAGCTAACAAATCATACAAACGGCTAGGGTTTCTAATGATGGCGTTATTATTTAATAATAAATTGATTGCGGGAATGTTACAGTGATCCATTGCTAAATCAAGCGCTGTGAGGTTAAGGCCAGCATAACCTTCTATATTTACAGATGCTTTTGCGTCAAGGAGTTGACATACTATATCGGCTTTTTGAAACAAAACAGCCTCATGGAGCGCTGTAATACCAGTATTTGCTTGCATATCCAAGGAAGCTTTGGCCTCAAGAAGTGGATGTACATTGTCGGGAGACTTTGTGGAAGCTAGCATAAGCGCTGTCCGACCAAAACTATCCTGAGCATCCACAAAAGCTTTTTCTGAAAGCAACGCATTTATGCATTCTACAGACCCATTTTTTGCCGCCGCTATGAGTAAGGTTTCGCCACTATCATTTTTTTGTTCAAGATTAATTTTATGATCTTTTAATCTTGAGGATAATTCATTGATTTGTTTTGTCTTGTTTTTTTTGAGGGCTGAAAATAATTGACGGACAATATTTTTTTTTGGCATTTTTGTTTCCTTATTTTAAATTTTTTGTTTTTTGAGAAAAACAGTATAGCAGTTCTGACCCTAAGAATCCCTTTAAAAAAACCGCCAAGAAAGATAATTTTTTAGACGAATCAACAAGTTGAAAAATTCACTAAGTATACTATATATTGATTTAAACACAATAATAGTGTACACTGTTATTGTGTGATAAAGAGGATCTCTGTTATGTTAAAAAATATTACCTTAAGCGCTGATGCGCACATTATAAAACTTGCTCGTGATAAAGCTCATCACAAAAATGAAACGTTAAATGCTGCCTTTCGAAAATGGTTGATTGAATATGCTAAAGGGGATTTGAATGCCTCTAATTATTCTCAAATAATGAAAAAATTAAAATATGTTAACCCAGGCAAACCATTTACCCGAGATCAATTAAATGAAAGATAAATATTTTTTAGATACGAATATTATTATTTATAGTTTTGACTTATCTGCTCCAAAAAAGCAAAAAATAGCTCAAAAATTAATTGAGAATGCACTTATTAATAAAAATGGAATAATCAGCAATCAAGTTATACAAGAATTTTTAAATGTGTGTACTCGCAAATTTTCTGTGCCTTTAAAGATGATTGATGTAAAAACATATCTGGAACAAATTCTTTTTCCGCTTTGCGAGATTTATGCTTCACCAGAACTTTATCATTTTGCACTCGATATTCAAGAATCGACTCAGTATTCTTTTTATGATTCCTTAATTGTTTCCAGTGCCATTAAATCAGGATGTGGAATTTTATATTCCGAAGATTTGCAAAAGGGTCGATCCAGCGGAGGTTTATTGATTGAAAATCCATTTCATTAAAACGTCGGTTAAATAACTGTCAAATGATTAAATATTAAACAATTAATGCATTTAATAAATATATGTATCTATTATGACCATATATTGATTTTTAGTGCATTTAATATATAATCACATATTCATTAACAAAGAGGAGCACTGTAATGTTTAGAAACCCATGGGTAATGACAACGAATAGTAATGGTAGTACTTCATTACAATATGATGCAAATATAAACTTTATGAACCAGCAGAATATGTTACGACAATCTGCGATGCAACATGCGGAACAGATGAAACTATTAAATGAGGCTAACGCAAGAGAACAATATAGATTTGAACATAGATTTGATAGAGACCCAATGGAAGTACAAAAAGGACAAGCAGAACTGGAAAAAGAACAAAGAGAACAAATAGAACGGGAAAAACTACACAAAGAAAATGAAGCAGCAAGAGATGAATATCTTCGAAAGCTAACTCCAGAACAACGTGCAGAGGGGGAAGCAAAACTTCGCAAAAGTACAGAAGCATACCTACGGAAGAAGAAAGCACAATATAAGAAAGACCATCCTTTAAAAGCTGCAGTAGAGGACTGTTGTTCGAGACTATTTCGTATTTAATAGTCTTAATTAGCAAGTGTAGCCCGTATTAGACGTGCTTAGGGCAGCTTACTATCTGATAAAGCTGCCCTAGGCTAGCTCCCGCATCTAGTTGCTTGACTGCAATCTGTCTTAAATAGAAGAATCCAATTTTTGTTTCGGGAGTATCCGCGAGTTTTTTTAATTCAGTAATCATAAAGCTAATTTCTTCTTCTGTTGCAAAACCCGAAGAAATAAGAATAGGGGTGGTCAAGTCCATGGATTCAATATATCAACACCTGTTCGATCAAAGTCATTAACATTTCTTGTTACGATAGTCATTCCATGAACTAAAGCCGTTGCGGCAATAATGGCATCTCTATCTGATCTTGGATCAGGAACATGAAGTTTTGCACAATGTTGCGCGACAGCAACATCCAAGTGCAAGATGCGTTCAGAAAATACGGGAAGAACATGTGCATTGAGCCAGGTACGAAGAATCGCCCCCTGTGATGGATCGCGTCTTTCGACTAATAGCACACCGGTTTCAAGTTCTAGTATTGATATAACAGATAAAAAAAGGCTTGCTGGTGATACGTTTTTAGCCCAGGCTATGACATTTTTGTTAGCTTTGCCGGATTTAGCTTTTCTTAATTCAGACACAACATTAGTATCAAGTAAATACATTAATCGAAATCCTCTGGCCGATAAATATTTTTGTTTAATTTTGCTGGTTCAAAATCGATATCGGCTGCATCAGGCATGGCCAATAAATCAATAATGCTTTCTTTAGTTTCTGTTAGTTTTAGATAATCCTGTATGGTTAGTAATACGTGCGCTGGGTGACCTCTATCAGTAATAAAAACAGGGCCATTGAGAGCCGCGCGTTTTATTTTACTTACGTCTTGATTAAATTCTCTGCTTGTTACAGTTTTAATCGTCATGTACTTCCTCATTATATAATGTAGCAACTTGCCTACATGTTAAGTATACTATAATAGTAGTAACGTGTCTACATTTTGGGTATGACATTGATTTAATTAGATAAATACCTATATGATCAGGAATTGTCATGATAATATCCTGATTTTATAGTCTTCTCTTTACAATTTATTATTTGCGCTATTAAGGCTAGACGCATCTGGCTGCTTGACTGCAACCTGTCTTAAATAGAAAAATCCAATTTTTGTTTCGGAAGTATCCGCAAGTTTTTTTAATTCAGTAATCATAAAGCTAATTTCTTCTTCTGTTGCAAAACCCGAAGAAATAAGAATAGGGGTAATTTCTATAATACCAAGCCATAATTGTTGTTTCAATTTAGGGGATATCATTAATGGTTGAATGGATTGCGTACTTATTGTTGTTAAATTTAATTGTTTAAAAAATTCAGCGAGTTTATTTCCAACAGTAAAATCTCCTTTGCAAGCTTTAATCTGAATATCAACGGCCTGTTTCCACCAATTAAATGCTTCATTTGGAGGATCGCAAAACATATCATCAACATTTTCTATTTCCTCACAAATCAGAATACTTTCAGCATGCATAAGAGAGATGCTTTTTTGAAGTATTTCTATGGCGTTGGGCAAATGTCCCAATAAAAATCTATAATAAACAATGTCAAATTTTTGATTAAGTTTATCGATATCAAATGCTGACATTTGTTTAAAACTAATATTATTTAATCCGTCCCTTGCAGCATTTTTTCTCGCTAAATCTAACTGCTCATTAGATATATCTATTGCAAAAATACTACCCGAGGGTAAGCATTGATTTGAAAGTTCTGAAGCCATAATGCCTGTTCCACAGCCTACATCTAAAATTTTTTTATTTTTAAGTGGAGAAATGCCACGAATAAAATTCATGCTATACGGATTAATTAACTCATTCAATAACAGCAATCGTTGTGACCCATTTTCCCCAACCTGCAATGTGTAATCATTTTTTTTAAAAGCATTTTGGGTATCAAGAGTTGTTATTGATGGCATTATTTTATTCCTTGGCAGAAAAATTAATCTTATCCACTTTAGATTTGTTTCACAATATATCACGGAAACTTATTTTTATTTGTTGATGAAACAGCCAATTGATTTTGATATTCTTTTATGATTTCAATAATTTCATCATGCTGAAATTTAATAGCAGTATCAAGAGCTGTTCTTCTGTGAATATGTTAAAAAATGATATTTTCATTTTTTGTAAATCCTTTTTAATACTTGGTCGTTGTAATGTTCTTAATGATGTGTTATTATTGGTTCTTTTTACCATATGTGCATAATAAAGGAGCAGATATAGATGTTTCACTTTAATAATAAAACAAAAATAGTGTTGAAAACCCCTTCAAAAGCCTATCGATATCTTTTATTTTCTGGCTATTTTAATGTTTGCTTTAATGATACCGATGATTCTAATGCTTCATTACTTCTCTTAACAGATGTTGCTGGGGAATTCATCTCTTTATCCTATAATTTTCAGCTTTATAAGAATCCTCCCAATTTTACCACTTTTTCCTTGACTAAAAGTAAAGATGGACTCGAAGCTTCTATTTGTATTGGTAATCAGCTACGAAAATTCAACTTAGTGGGAGGTGAAGAAATCAGCCTGTATTTTGCTCGAATTTTAGAAGCTTTAAATTCGGCAAGAAAAGGACTCGTTTTCAGCCCTGAACAAGAATCAAATCAAGCCGAAAGTCTAACTAGAGACTTCAAAGAGCAGATAGATAAAATATTTGGTGCTTTGAAAATGACTGGGAATGAAGGAGAAGTTAAAGTAGATAGCGCAGTTATTTCTGATGCATTTAGCGCTATTTGTAAAAGATTTGGGGAAGAATTAGAAAAAATTAAAAAAATATCATCTCAAAGCACTACGGAAGCAGCTCGCGGATTTCGTCGTTAAGAAAAAGTAGGGGTCAAATGTATAAGTCACGACCTAATCTGACAATACTTGCAAAATAAATTTTTGGGGTCAGAGCAATGCTTAGGGCAACTTACTATCGTGCTAAAGCTGCCCTAAGCATAGCTCCAACCTCAAGAACCTCAGATTCAGGGCTGGCTTACTAAGGTGAAAAACTTCCGCTTTATGCTGACACAGTTATTTAAACACTACCCCCAAATGAGCTTTCTCAAACCTGTCGCTACTTTATCTTCGATCTGAATTGCTACATTTTTTACAGGATGGGCTTTCTTCCATATTGCGTGTTCTTTCTTCGCGCGTTCTACTGACCTCTGAAGTTCTTCCTTGCTTTGTTTTGGCATGTACTTCCGTTCTTCTGGAGTTTGCTTTTGAAATAATCTATATCGTTCTGCTTCTTCTCTTTGTTTCGATTCTAGTTGTTCTCTTTCTTGTTGTTTTCTTTGTTCTTCAGTTAGCAGCGGTTCTTTTTTTGCGACACTCTCATCCAACATTTTTTGTCTCATGTTTTCCTCAAGTTGTCTCTCAGCTTGGAAACGCATGAGCTGATTCGTGCTCTCTATACCTACATCATATTGGTATGTATAACGACCATCAAAATCTCTGCGTAATTGATATGGATTTCTTTCAAACGACATTGCAATGCTCCTATTTGTTAATCATGATGTGATGTTATATTAATATAAGATTGTATCAAAGATTTTATGCATTAAATAGGCAATAATTAAATATGTGATTAAAGTAAATACATAAATATTGATTAATTAGGCGTGTTTGTTTTATAATCGATCAATATTTAATCATTCTGATTAGAAAAAGGCGTATAATTAATATATATACTGAGAATAGAGGGGTGAATTATGAAAAAACTATCTATTTTATCCATATCTATAACCATGATTTCATTACTATTTACCTTGGGTTTATCCTTATCACGCGCAGATACAGTAACGGTTGTTTCACCACAACCTGTTCCGGTAACCAGTGAGCCTAGCCGATCAACAACAGTAACTACTGATGAAGAGGGAAATGTAAGTACCAATAACGCTACTACAGTGGTTATGCCAAGTAATGGAGGCTCCAGTTCAACCACAATAACAAGGACACCGGAAGGCACAAGCTCAACAACCGTACACGAAGATGGAAGCTCTACCACTTATGAGACACATAGTAATTAAATCATTACATTGCAAATTCTTTTAATTACATGAGGTGATTTATGTTAAGACTAGCGCTATTATTTCTTATTATTTCTATTATTGCAGGATTATTAGGATTTACAGGAATTGCTGCTGCTAGTGCAGGGATAGCAAAAGTTATTTTTTGTGTTTTTCTAATTTTATTTATTATTATGATCATATTAGCTTTGACTATTACAAATAGCTTGACTGGGAAAAAATAAATATAAAAGCTAGGGTTAGCTTTTTAAATCAACAATATCGTGATAAAACTGCCCTAAGCAATAATTTTCATTTTAAGAATCATCACCAGCGCACCATTTAAGGACTTTTTGGTGGTGTTGGCTTGGGTAAGAAACTGTATATTTTATCAACCAACGTTTGATCAATCTTTGAAAAAAGTCCCAAACCTTTAGTGGGGTCGGCTTTTTTAATACAAACTAAAAAAGGTTTCTTTTGTAATTCAAGTTGATGATCAATTTCTTTTAAGAATTTTTCGAATGCTGCTTGGTCACGTCTTTTTGTATAGAGAAACTGTTTCATTTCTTTACCGAATCTATCGGCGTGCTTAAGAATCATATCGAAAATATTTTGATTGAATCCTAATGAGCAAGACAAAAGAACCATTATGTCATTTATACTATCGATATCATTAGCATGTCTTCTAAGGCGAAGTTTATTATCTTTGTTAAAAAGCTCTTCTTTATACTCTTCGTTGTTTTCTTTTGCTCTTTTTCTATTAATTTCATCCTCTTTCTTTAACATTTGCAAGGTAGTACCTATAGATACGATACTATTGTCATCTAATAATAAAAGTTCAATATGTTCTTGATCAAAAATTCCCGCTCTAGCCAAAAAAACTATCTGGATAGCAAAACCATGAACATATTGAGGGGAACATCGAGATAATGTATTCATTATTTCAGAAGTAAGAAATTCGCTATTAGGATCTAGAAGCTTATCTGCACCTAAACATATTATTGCATCAGCAAATGCATAGGCATATTCTCCATACTTTGCTAATAAATCCTTAATTTGCGGAATATTCTTTTGATTTTCAAGAAAACCATGTTGTTCTAATTTTTTCATTGCTAGAAAAATTTTATAAGAATGTTGCGCGTGTTGAAGCAAATACTTTTCATGGAGGCATTCTTGAAGAAGGGGACTGGCTGACTTTAATTGACTCTTTGTTAAAGCAAGAGGAACTCCATGCGGTGCATTTTCAGTGAATGATGTTTTAAGCTCATTTGTATAATCTTTACTTAAAAATTCCCTTATATGTACAATCCAGGTAGAATTTTTTTCAATCCACATAAATAACATTTGGATACATTCAGGAGCATGCTCAGCATGTCGAATCATGAATGCTTTGATATCTTGAATTCTCAGAAATTTTTCCATACCCTTTTGGTAATTTTCTTTAAAAAGAGATTCAAATTCAATACTGGCTAACGCAAGCTTATCAGCATGGGGAATACCTTGAATTAAGAACGCTTTTACACTTTCTCTATTATCTTCAGTAATCTTACCTGCTTCTTCTAACAGCTTTAATGCTGGAGCAATCTCTTGTTCTGGATCAACTTTAAATTCTTGTTGGGGTAATGCCATGTTCTATTCCTCGAGTTTGTTTCTGCTATTTGATCTATTGCCAATATTTTAAACGATTTTCGCTTAATTATATATAAATAGGATATGAGGTCAAATTATTAATCAGCCTGACCCCAAGAACTCCAGCGTATGTCAAAATCTATAATGAATAAAATATACACAATATTTTTTGCACGAAGGTGTTATGAAAAACAACTATGACCGTACTTTTTAAAGCCACTATAAACGGCCGGATTGTAGTTTAATAAAAATCCCGTTATCCCTCATGCGTAATCCCATGCTTTTTCATAATATCTCGTAATGTTTTAAGTGCATGGATCTGTATTTGACGAACACGTTCACGAGTCACCCCCATCGCAGCACCTACTTCTTCCAAGGTGCCGCGTTCGTATCCCATTAAGCCAAAGCGTCGGCATAATATTTCACGTTGTTTTGGATTAAGTTCTTTAATGCAAATTTCTAAATGTTCATTAAAGTGTTCATCAATAATGATGTTGGCCGGATTGCCTTCTTTTGTATCGGCGATAGCATCTACTAAAGGTCTGCCCGTAGTGTTTTCGTCACCTATTAATATGTCTAATGACACCATGTGTTCAGTAAGTTTTGAGATTTCTTTAACTTCGTTGATAGTTTTTTTCAGTTTTTTTGCGATTTCTTTTTCAGTAGGTGCGCGTTCTTGGGTTTTGAGAAGTTCGCGAGAGACAGTTAAATAAGCATTTAATTCACGAATAACATGAATAGGTAAACGTATGGTGCGGCTTTGATTCATGATAGCACGCTCAATCGTTTGTTTAATCCACCATGTTGCATAAGTAGAGAAACGAAATCCTAAATCAGGGTCGTATTTTTCGACTGCGCGTAACAAACCTAGATTGCCTTCTTCGATGAGGTCTAAAAAATCAAGGCCGCGTTTTAAATACCTTCTTGCAATTTTAACGACTAAACGTAAATTGCTTTCTATCATTTTTGCTCGCGCAACTTCGTCACCTTTTTGAATACGGTGTGCATATTCAACTTCTTCTTCAGCCGTCAATAAAGGTGTATAACCAATTTCCGTTAAATAAAGAGTGGTAGGATCCACATTTCCTTCTTGTTTTGGCATACATCTTCCTTACATTCTTTTTCCTAAATAAAGTAATGGATTGACAGGTTTTCCATAACGGCGTATTTCAAAATGCAGCATATCGCGCTGTGCTCCCGTGCTGCCAATAGTTGCTATTCTTTGCCCAGCCGTTACCCATTCTCCATCTTTGACTAAGGTGCTGTTATTGTGCGCGTAAGCTGTTAAAAACATGCTGTTATGTTTAATAATAATTAAATTTCCATAGCCGCGTAAACCATTGCCGCTGTAAACGATTTTTCCTGCAGCCGTTGCAAATACAGGGTCGCCGCGACGACCGGCAATATTAATGCCTTTGTTGGAGGATGAATATAAACCTAAGGTGCGTCCTTGCGCTGGCCAATGCCAATGTCTGACGATCGCAGCTGGCTCCCGTTCTATCACAGCAACAGGTGTTTTTTGCATGACAGGTTGTTCTATTGGTTTTTTAACTATTTCCGGTTTTTTTTGCGGCCTATGTTCAATTACCGGTTTTACTTGAGGTTTATTGCGGGTTAAATAAATCCATTGACCTGCGGTGATAGTATAAGGCGGTCGTATATTATTGCGTTTTGCAAGCACGCCATAGTCTAATCCATAACGCCAAGCAATAGAGTATAGCGTTTCATCAGGCCGTACTTTATGCATACCTCTTTTCGGGATAGGTTCTATGATGCTAACATCTGTTACCGGCGCATAATTATCTTCAATCGTGATGCAAGAAGTGAGTGATAAGCATAATATTATTAAAACTAACCTATACACTGTTTGTTTCCTTGCCTATATCAATGGCTTTTACCCAACCTGATAATTGTTCAAACACTTCATAGTGGGTTAAATCAAGAT
>CAYVRW010000028.1:0-24491 GCA_964453575.1 uncultured Coxiellaceae bacterium
GATGCTATGCAATGGTGGGCACGTCGCTGCACTCCTTTACCCACCCTACGAAGCTTAGTATCCTGGTTTGCCAATGCCTTCAAATGGCGATCGTTTGATATCTTTTATAAGATCATTAATTCGGGGGTAAAATCTTTGCCAAACCTACAGTGCTTTCAAATATTTGACAAACTCTTCTTCATCCATCACTGCAATACCCAAAACCCTAGCTTTTTCCAACTTAGAACCTGCATCCTCACCTGCTACTACATAATGCGTTTTATTGGAAACACTGCCGGCAACTTTGGCGCCTAACGATTCTAACTTTTCTTTTGCATCATCACGCGTGAAGGATTTTAACGTACCTGTTAATACAAAGGTTTTACCTGCAAGCGGTAGTTCGTTAGATGATTTTTGAATTTTCTCCCAACGAATTCCTGCATTTAGCAACCCATGAATCACTTTTTGATTGTGTTTTTCAGAAAAGAAAGTTGCAATATGATGCGCAACGACAGGGCCTATGTCTTGTATCATTTGCAATTCTTCAACTTTTGCTTCAAATAAGGGTTGTAACTCATTGTAATGTTTAGCTAAATTTTTAGCGGTGGCTTCACCCACTTCGCGAATCCCTAAGGCAAAGATAAATCGTGCTAAGGTGGTATTTTTACTTTTATCTAACGCATCTAAAATATTTTGCGCGGATTTCTCTCCCATACGGTCTAAATTCGCTAATTGATCAAGCGTTAAAGCATATAAGTCAGCGGGGTTTGCTATCATTTCCAGATCAACCAATTGATCAACTAATTTGTCACCTAAACCTTCAATATCCATCGCACGGCGTGCGGCAAAATGTTTAATCGCTTCTTTGCGCTGTGCTGGACAAAACAAACCGCCGCTGCATTTCGCGACTGCTTCACCTTCGATGCGCTCAATCTTAGAATGACAAACTGGGCATGTTTGCGGTAAATGAATTTTTTTCGCATGAGAGGGTCGTTTGTCTTTTAACGCCATGACCACTTCAGGAATGACGTCCCCTGCTCTGCGCACAATAACGGTATCGCCGATATGAATATCTTTACGGCGAATTTCATCCATATTATGCAGGGTGGCATTACTGATAGTAACACCTTGCACAAACACGGGTTTTAAACGAGCAACCGGGGTAATGGCGCCGGTACGGCCCACTTGAAATTCTACGTCTTCGACTTCGGTGCTGACTTCTACAGCTGGAAATTTATGTGCGATCGCCCAACGTGGCGCGCGGGAAACAAAACCTAATTTATCTTGTTCTGATTTTGAGTTAACTTTATAAACCACACCATCAATTTCAAAAGGTAAACTTTCCCGTTTTTTCTCGATAAAACGATAATAATCCAAACAGCCTGCGACACCTTTCACAACTCTGCTATCAGAATTCACACGCAAACCCCATTTTTTTAACGAGGTAAGTATACCAGCATGCGTATCGGGTAATTTTTTTCCTTCTACCACACCTACACCGTAACAAAAAATTTCTAAAGGTCTTGCTGCCGTAATATGAGGGTCTAATTGACGTAAACTTCCTGCTGCGGCATTGCGCGGGTTTACAAAAACTTTTTCGCCGTGTTTTTCAGCATGGGCATTTAATTTCATAAAGCCTTTCTTGGACATGTATACTTCACCGCGAACTTCAAGCACTGCCGGATAATCATCGCCCCGCAAATGCAAAGGAACCATGGGAATAGTGCGGATATTTTGCGTAATATCTTCACCTGTTTCACCATCGCCTCGCGTTGCAGCTTTTACTAATTTGCCATTTTTATAAATAATAGTAACGGCTAAACCATCGAGCTTAGGCTCACAGGCATATTCAATTTCATTTTGAACTTTTAAGCGGTCTTTGATACGTTGATCAAAAGCTTCCACATCTTCATCTGAAAATGCATTTTCCAGTGATAACATAGGCACGATATGCTTTACTTCATCAAATGCTTTAAGTGGTTTTGCGCCTACTCGTTGTGTCGGAGAATCTGGTGTGATTAATTCAGGGTGCTCAGTTTCAATAGCCTTAAGTTTATTATATAAAGTATCGTACTCAGCATCGGTGATAGCAGGATCATCTAACACATAGTAGCGGTAATTATGTTCATTAATCTTTTCACGTAACTTTTCAATTTCTTTCGAAGGTAATTTTAATGTCGTCATATTAACTGTAGTTGATTCACGATTTTATTTTCATAGTGATGAAACACATCATCGCTCCAAGGAATATTAGGAGCAGCGCGCAATTCACCGTTTAAATCTTCTGCTAATTGTTCTGCTGTTTCAAGCATGAGTACAAACACATCACCCGGGTCGGGGACTCTTGCAATATTCATAAATAACGTTAAACCTGCGCATGTTATATTACCGACATTATTCAAATCAAATTCGCCTGGTTCGGTTGCGGATGCCAAACTAAATAAGGTAATTTTACCCCTTGGAGAATCTTCCACAAAATGAAATATATTCATCGCACCGTATTGCATGCCTGTTGCCAAAATAGCTTGCAATAAGTCATATGATGCAAAACATCCGCCATTTTTAGCAATCACACTAATCATAATAAAATCGTCTTTGATATTACCTTGTGGTAAATTTTGCTTGGCGACTACTTTAGGAACTGTTGTTCGTGACATTTCATCTTCGTAATGCAATTCATCGGTTTTTGGTGATGCACTAACATCATCAACCTCTTGTAAATCATCAAAAACATTCTCTGGATTATCTTTTTTTTGTCCTGGATCGATTTGCACGCGGCGCTCTCTAAACCAGGCATCTACTAATAATATTAATAAAACAAACGCTGCTACTAAAATGATAACAAGCTTAAAGTTTACATCCATGTATACTCTCTCCTAAGCCTCCGCTAAACTCATCGCCTCTTGTATATCAACACTAACTAATCGTGATACGCCTGGTTCATGCATCGTAACACCGATCAGGTTCTCGCCCATTTCTATCGCAAGTTTGTTGTGACTGATAAAAATAAATTGGGTTTTTTCAGACATGGTTTTAACTAACGTACAAAATCGGCCAATATTTGCATCATCCAATGGAGCGTCTACTTCGTCTAATAAACAAAACGGCGCTGGATTTAAATGGAAAATAGAAAACACTAAAGCAATGGCTGTTAATGCTTTTTCACCACCCGATAACAAATGAATCGTGCTATTGCGTTTACCTGGCGGGCATGCCATCACACTGATACCAGCATCTAATAAATTATCACCGAGTAATTCCAAATTAGCGTGACCGCCGCCAAAAACTTTCGGAAACAATTCTTGAAAACGATTATTAACTTTATCAAAAGTATCTTGAAAAAGAGACCTGGTTTCTTTATCGATTTTGGCAATCGCACTTTCTAAAGTTGCCAAGCCTTCTTGTAAATCAGCATCTTGTTTATCTAAATATTCTTTACGTTCAGCGCAGGTTGCATATTCTTCGATGGCAACGAGATTAATGGCCCCTAAACGTGAAATACGCTGGGTAATTTGTTCTAAATTGCGATGCCATTCTTCCTCAGACGCTCCTTCTGGAACTTCTTTTAAAACATCTTCCAATTTAAAACCAGTTTCGTTTAATTGTTCTGTGACGGATTCTGCTTTAACTTTAATGCCTTGCGATTCAACGCGTAAAGATTCTAATATTTCACGTAAACGATTTACATCACGTTCCACTTCTAATCGCGCCGATTCTAATGCTTTTATCTTTTGATTAATGGTTTCAATCGCCATTCGTGCAGCATTTAGATCAGCCTCTACCGATAAACGCGAGTTAAGAAGTGCTGTAAGGTCTTTTTGCAGGTTTTCTATCACAGCCGTTGAATTAACTTCTTTTTCCAACGTCGCTTTTCGTTCAGATAATGTGTCCCATTGTGCTTTCAGACGTACGATAGCTTGTTTTAGTGAAGCTTGTTGCGACTTACTGGTTTGCAAGCGAATTTGTAATTGATTGGCTTGATCTTTAGTTTGATTAACTTCATTTCTTGCTTGTTGTAATTGTGCACGCAACGTTTCACGTTCATTGACCAGCGCTTCACGCTTGGATGACTGATCTTCCAAAGCTTCCATCGCTTGCTGCCATTTCGAACGTGAAGCAGTTAATTCGGTTTGAGCTTGTTCCAAACCAATCGCAGTCTCTTGGTATTCCACTTCAAATTGTTCTTTGCGTCGTTGTGATTCCGTTAGACGTTGCTGCAACATTTTTTGTTGTGCGCGAACTTCTGCCGATTTAGCATGAAATTGATTTACTGTTTTTTGTAAATCATTTCTTTGTGTTTCTAATTCTTTTAATTTTTCACGCGATTGATTTAGTGCTTGCTCCAAATCAGCTTGAGTTTCTTTACATGTGACAATTTGTTTGGCTAACTGTTTTAATTCATGATCGCGCTGAAAAATACCTGCTTCTGGATTATCATCGCGCGCAAAACGCATCCAAGTAGCGCCTAACCATACGCCCTCACGGGTAATAACCGATTCATTAGGCTTTAACGAGGCACTTTTAGCAAAAGCATCGTCAAGCGAATCAGCGACATAAACATTCCCTAAGATGGCTTCCAAAGGCCATGCGGATTTTACTTTGCTTATTAAAGCATCGTTAGCAACATCATGAGCTTCATGAGACGCTGTTTGTGATACAACACAAAGATTACCTTGTTTAAAATCACCTAACAGGGATGCCATATCCTGCATGTTTTCAATGCAAACCGCTTGTAAATAAGCCCCCAATACTTTTTCAACCGCATGCTCCCAGCCTGCCTCCACTTCAACATTTTCGGCCAAGCGGGGTTGTTTATCCAGATTATGCTGTGTTAACCATTTAACTAATTGATTATCTTTTCTGCCAACAGCGGTGTTTTGCAATGCTTGTAATGAAGCTTGCTGCCCATTAAATACTTGCAGTTGATTGCGAACTTCATTTAAACGTTCGGTCGTTTTTTGCTGTTCTGCAAGAACTGATTTACTTTGCTCTGAAACATTATCAAGTTGCGATTGATGCTCAGTGAGTTGTGCCGTTACCGCATTAAGTTGTTCTGAAATAACTGCAACTTCATCTTCAAGTTTGGAAAAATCAAACTGCGCTTTTTCTTGTTCTAATTTAGTTTTACGCTGGGTAAGCGATGTAATTTTTTGTTCTACATGTTGAATGCGCGTTTGTTCAACTTGAGCAATCTGGGTGTTTTTAGCAATGCCTTGATTAAACTCATCCCAATGATTTTGCCATTCTTGCATCAGTTGTTCGTCTTGTGCAAGCTTTGCCATGGTTGCTTTTACCGATTGCGCAGCTTCTTCTGCTTCGGGTGCAAGTGTTTCAATATCTTGAGCTAATTCTTGGAGTTGTTCTTCTGATTCATCCATTTCCTCTTTAACGTTTTGCCAATCCTGACTTACTTGGGCAATGTCTAACTGCCATTGTTTTTGACGTTCTTGGTGATGATGGATATCTTGTTCTAGACGTGTAATATCGCTGCCAACTGCATAATATCGACGTTGTATTTCTTGAAACGCTTCATTATCCGCTGTTTGCTCTTCACGCTTATATTCAAGTTGTAAATTGATATCCGTAGTTTCTGCAATTTTTGCTTCTAATTTAGTGGCGTTTTGTTGAATTTGCAGTGTTTCATTAACGATACGTGAATCTAAATCACGCCATTGCAAAGCTAACCATTGTGCTTTGATAACGCGCTCTTCCTGTTTCAATATTTGAAATTTTTCTGCGGCATTCGCTTGGCGTTTTAAGGTACCTAATTGTTTGTCGAGTTCAACACGTACGTCATTTAAACGTGCCAAATTATCTTTGGTATGTTGAATACGATTTTCAGTTTCGCGGCGTCTTTCTTTATATTTAGAAACACCGGCTGCTTCTTCAAGGTAGGTACGCATGTCATCAGGCTTAGCTTCGATGATACGCGATATCATGTTTTGGCCAATGATAGAATAGCTGCGGGGGCCCAATCCTGTACCTAAAAAGATATCGATAATATCACGGCGGCGGCAGCGTACCCCATTTAAGAAATAGGCCGACTCAGAGTCGCGTGAAATTTTGCGTCGGATAGAAATTTCAGCATAGCTTGCGTATTCGCCGCCTAGGCTGCCGTCCTGGTTATCAAATACCAGCTCAACGGATGCCTGCCCTACTGGCTTACGCGCTGTCGAACCATTAAAAATAACATCTGTTAATGATTCACCGCGCAAGTACTTAGCTGAGCTTTCGCCCATGACCCAAGTCACAGCATCAATGATGTTCGATTTTCCGCAGCCGTTTGGCCCAACAATGGCAACCAGATTAGTTGGCAGCATCACAACAGTGGGGTCGACAAATGATTTAAAACCGGCTATTTTGATCTTTTTAAGTTGCATATCGTTTTCTAGTCCTTGGCACAACAGTTTAAAAACGTGTCTAGAGTATAACTTAGATAGCTTGTGCATGCCAATTCGATTAAACTATTATTTATTATGGACATACAACCTCATTCCCGCAAAAATCGGCGAGCTCATACCCTACAACGTTGGTCAGCCAACATTATAGCCTTTCTTGGTGTATTTTTGACCATTTTTTTATGGTATTTCTTATTTAATGAGGGAACTCCTTCAAACCACGCCCTACCCTGGATTTTCTTGATTTTAGGCATTTCCATCTCATTATTAAGCGGGATTGCCATACGGTTGGCTCAAGTCACCCGATCACGAAATCGCGCCTATCATCTTTTGAGCCTTGAATTTCAAAAAGAGATTACAGCCCATAATAAGGCTGAAGAAAGTAAGCAACAACTTGAAATAGCGCTCTTACAAAGTCAGAAACTGCAAGCCATTGGAACCCTGGCTGGCGGTATTGCCCATGACTTCAATAATCTTATCTATGCTATTAAAGGCTATGTTGAAATGGCAAGACAAGATGTGCCAAAGGACAGCTTAGTCCACAAAAATTTAGGTAAAGTACTGGAAGCTGCCCAGCGCGGCCAGGATTTAACGGCGCGTATTCTAGCTTTTGGGCGAAACCAACTGCATTTTGAATCTAAGCCTCTTCATGTGGAATCTGTGCTTGAAAGCGTTTTATCGCTATTAAAACCCACTATCCCTAGTAGTGTGGAAATCAATCTTATCGGTATTTCTGATGATCATGTCATACTTGGTGACCAAACAAAACTTCATCAACTCATTGTAAATATCATCAATAATGCAGTCGATGCCATGAATGGCGAAGGAATTATTACGATCCAGGTGAGCCATGTTCCTGCCAATGATGATTATTTATTAAAATTTCCCACCATAGCAAATTCGGATTATTGTAAAATCGATATTACCGATACCGGCCACGGCATGGACCAAACCACTATGGAACGCATCTATGAACCCTTTTTTACTACCAAGGAAGTAGGAAAAGGATCGGGATTGGGCTTATCAACCGCACACACTATTATCAAAGAACACAAAGGTGAAATTTCTGTCGAAAGTCAACTCGGGCAAGGCAGTACGTTTACTTTGCTTTTACCTTTACAAATGGAGAATGCATAATGGCCACTATTTTGTTAGTTGAAGATGATGAGCTTGTTAAAGACATGCTGGCTCAAACACTTGAGCGAGCATCACACAAAGTCATGACGGCCCATGATGGTGAAGAAGCAAGTGAATTACTTAAAAAAGCAAATCCGGATATCATGATCACTGATCTTATTATGCCTAAAAAAAGCGGTATTACCCTTATTTCAGAAGTGAAAAACAAACATCCGGAGATGGAAATTATTTCTATCTCAGGAGGCGGCCGTTTGGATCCTATTGGCTATTTAGATTTATCTGAAAGCTTAGGTGCAACCGTTTCTTTCGAAAAACCTGTCGATAATGAAGCGCTATTGATGGCGATTGATTTGTTGCAAAAAGGGTGATTATTCAATGTACCGCAGCTCAAACCGTGAACGTTCAGGTTTATGAGGCTATCTCTGAAGTGATGGGAATGGCGGATTATTTGGAATAGCTCAGACTTACCATCGATCGGTAGGCGAATTTTGCATGGAGAATGCACTCCATGCAAAACCTCATTTTAGCTAAGCGACCAATTGCCAAGCATGTTTTATTTCTTTAAATTCAACTTTATTACAATATTCAGCCTCTGTTGCATCTAAATCAGCTATCTCATTGATACATTCAAATACTTCTCCATTATCAATTTCTTTATGAAGATAGGTATAAAGATATATTCTTAAAAGCCTATCTACTGGTTTTGAAATTTTATTTTTATTCTTTTCCCATAATAAAATTTGCTGATAACGACAACCAATTAATGAGGCTAATTTATTTTGTGACAAATCTAACATTGTTCTTATAAATTTAATTTCGCTGCCTTCTAGTAAGCTTTTTTTAAAGACAAGCGTATGAGAAATAGCTTTATGAAGGCCATGAATACCATTGATAAATAGTTCTTCATCGCCATTGCTCATTTTTGTAATTTTGAATCCATTCACAAGATAAATATTATCAAGGCCACACTCTGTATAATGGTAATATTCTGCTTGTTTTTTCATGTTAATCCCCTAATATGTTACGATTGTATCCTCATTTTTCATATACTATAATTATATATACGTTAAACGTATATATCAAGAAGCCTGAGAGCATTTTATTTGGAAGCTTAATTTTTAATGTAAGGTATGAGAACATTTTTAAGCATCGGAAAATGCTTTTTGTTTAGCGTGACAAGTTTTGCATTAGCATGATGAGCAGATGCGGCAATAAGAGCGTCTGCTAATCCAGTACCAGACGTTTTCCCAAAATCACGTCGATACAACCCACCTAGTTTCGCAATCTCTGCATCGACAGCGATAATTTCAAATGCTTGTAAAAATTGTTCAAACAGATGTCTTTCTTTCCCCTCTCTGATTCCCGCATATAATTCAGCAACAGTAATTGATGAAAGGTAACATGTTGCTGTCGATATGGTCTTTTCCAAAAATTTAGTTGCTTTATCTGTTGCACGTAAATAATCAATTAGCACGTCGGTATCAATAAGATAGCTCGTCATTCTGAATCTCCGGATGAATCATTACGATCTAATTCAGTTCTTAACTTTGCAAAATCAGGAAGATCATCACGCTCACTCCACATTCCTTTGATTCCTTGAATTAAGAGAACTTTATTTTTTTTGGTGCTTATTTTTTGATCTATGAATAAATCAATTGCTTCACGGATTAATTCACTTTGTGATTTTCCTGATTCATTAGAAAGCAGGTGCAGCTGTTTTCGCTCATCTGAGGTTAAATAGATTTGCGCTCTTATCATAACGATATCCTCATACTAATGTAATGTATACACCATATGTATACATTATACATAAAGGGGTTTAAAATGTAAACACCCATAAAAGCTCAATTTCCCATTTTTAACTCTTTGAATTACCAACGCTTTCTCTGATGATGTACAATACGTCTCTAATAAGACTATACATTTATAAAAAAGAGGTTCTCATGAAAGCTTCTATTGTTGATTTAAGATGCCATATGAATGACGTGATCAAAGCCTTAGCGCGCAATGAGTCAGTTGAGGTACTGTATCATTCTAAAAAAATTGGCATTATTCTGCCTGTCAAAAAAACTTCGGCTAAAAAAGTTGAAGATCATGAATTTTACGGCATGGCTAAAGATCAATCTTTATCTGTCAAAGAACATCTCCAACAACTACGAGGCGGCCGTTACAATTATCGCCGCAACCGCCATTGAAAATAACTTAACTCTTGCAACCAGCAATCGGAAACATTTTAAAAGCATTAAAGATCTTTGCGACCCCGCAACGAGCGCGGGAGTCGCGGCTCAGTTCTTTTGCATCAACGCCCATTCAACATGCTACAATTTTAGGGACAGTTTTTATTTCAATAGGAATAGGTTTTATTTTTCCTGCCTCTTTAAATTTACGAATAAATGCAGATACCTTAGAGAGTTTACTATCATCTTCTATGCCAACACGCAAATAAGCACCACCCTTGCTTGTATGTTCCGTAGATATAGAAATCACACCGGGTTTCCCTAATAATTTATCTGTAAGAATATCATTTGTTTCATTTACTAACTTTAAAGAAGCTTTGGATCTGTTAAAAAGACGCATTAATAATTTCCTTATTTTTGTTACTTACGATTTGAGAGGACGGGAATTGTATGACACTTTTTTTGCAAAGGTCAATTGTTAAAATCAACTTGCTTGATCAAGCAATTCGGCAACCCATGAATTTAAACTTTTGCCATGTGCTTCAGCTAACATGGCAATTTTTGCATGTAATTCTGGTGGCACACGTAACATAATATGACCTGAGTAAGGTTTCTGAGGCGATCTTCCTGCTTTTTTACAAGTTTCGAGATAATCATCGACTGCTTCTTCAAAAGCAGCATGCAATTCGGATACGGAATCACCATGGAAACCAACTACATCATTAATTCCTGCTATATGGCCTACAAAACAGTCATCTTCATTACTGTATTCTATACGTGCTGCATAACCCCTATAATTCATTGTGTTCATGGTGATATCCCCACTTTTTTCAAAAAATGATCGTGCGTCACGAACCTGATAAGGTTTCTAAAGTTTTTTGATGCGTTTTATTCATTAACCAATCTTCATATATGATATCAAATAATGATATCATAAATCAATTTGTTTACCATATTGAATAACATGGATTTTTGATTAAAAAAACCACAAATACGGGTTTTGAGGTATAATAATTATAGAAGTGACATGTATTAATTAAGAATTAATTCATTATCGAGAGGAGGTTTTATGAGTGGTCCGCGTGAAATGCGAGAACTATATCAAGAGCATGGGGAGCTGACTGCTGAAGAAAGAAGAGCAGCAGACCGTGCACATCAACATAGGATACATCGACAAAGTGATATTACATCTGCTAGCGCTGAGAAAAGTCCGAAGGGTGACCTTAGATTAAAAATTTTAAATCGTCTAACTAAGCTAGAGAAAGATGGTGGTTACGATGCAGGAAGGGAAACTTGGAAGTCGGAAAAACAGCATACTAAGCATGATGTCTTATCTATTGCACTCGACTGTCTAGAAGGTAAAAGAAAATTCGAATTCCTAGAGAATGCAATAGCAACAGGGAAGGTAGATGTAGATGAATATAAACAAAAATCATTTTTTAGAAAAGCTAAAACCGAATCATTAGTAGATGATGCACTGAAATATAAGAATGAGACTGAGATGAAGACTTCGATGGCTGACACGACGTATTTCCATTATAAGGGACCAATTGTTGATCCGTCAGTCAAACCCAAGAGATAGATGCGGTTAAAATTGATCTATCCAAGACAATTTTCCGCCATGGTGGATTTTGGATTAAAAAAACACAAATACGGGTTTTGAGGTATAATTAATCAATGGAAGTAATGCAATATCAAAAATCAATACTATGAGGTGAAATATGACAACTCCAAGAAGCCAAAAAGAAATATTGGAAAAGGAGCTTAAAGAAAAACGAGAAAAATTCACAAAACTGGATGCTGAATTGAACCGTATGGAAAGACGTGCAAAAGAGGACGCTGAACTTGAAAAGAGGATTTCTGAAGACTTACGAGATCAAGTACCTCAAAGTATGGCTCAAAGTCATTTCAAAAGAGAAAAGGTAACTGAAGGGGACTTTACAGTGTTACGATGGCAAATAGATGCAGTTCAAACTGACATCAAAGCTTTAGAACTTAAGCTAGAATCTTTGACGCCCAAAGGAATTGCTAAAGCTGAGCAAGAGAGCGAGAGCGCGCAAGCAGAGGAAGAGAGAAAGCCAAAAGGTCCCAGGTAAAAGTTGATCTATCCAATACTATTTTCCGCCATAATTGAAAGCTTAAAATAAAAAGGACCTTCTGCAGCCGTGTATTCTTGATAACGGATGCAATCCCTGTGCCAAAAACCAAAACCGCTATCCATGTATCTCAAATGCGTGAAGAAAGTGGATAAGCGCTCTTTGTAACCCTCCTCTGTTTTATCTAATAAAATATCAGCGAGCTTATCATAACGAGCAACGGCCTTATCATGAACATCGATAAGAGCATGGTAGGATTCTCTGAGTGAGCATTCATGATAAAGTTGATGATATAACACTAAATTGGATTTAATTTGGTTGTTCTTTATATCCTTTGGCACCCCTACTAAGTCATTTACAATACAACAAATGATAGCTGCCTGGTCTAATAATGCTTCATAGTCATCATCGAGATAAATATAGCTGGGTACTTCAATCCCCACCGCACGTTCTAGCGGTACACTGTTTGGACGGATGCCCACGGTAAATGATCGCAATTTAATAGCATCTTCAACGGTGCGATTTGCATAATCTTGGGTTAATCTTACCTTTTCTTCATCAATGGCTCGCTTAGCCCATTCGATCATTTTATCTGCAAATCGTCTCCGCCAGGCTCGTGTTGCACCTAACTGTTCATAAACATCCCCAAGGTGTTTAAACGCGAGCACATAAGGTGATAAATCTTTTTGATTTATAGCTTCACCCGAAAGAGCAAGCAGTGGCAATTCGATTTGCGCAAAATCATGCGCAACTTCTACACATTCATCATCCCAAAGCAACCACATAGTAATATACTTACAATACATTAATGCATGATCATAAGATGCCATGGAATGCGTATAGCCAGCATAATGTCTAGGCTCCATAGCACGCACGTGCTGCAAGCGTTCTTGATTTTTAATTAATCCAAGCGCGTCCATCCACTGTACAGTTTCTTCCTCTATGGTCTGTGCAAAAGGAGACAACCTCACCGGCGCAAACCAGTGACGTGGATAACAAATCTTAATGTCATATTGCTTAAGATTTTTGTCTATTTGATTAAATCTATAAACCTTATTTGATTCAAAAAAATGGGTATTGAGATGATTTATCATATGTATAAATAATTTATTATTAATTGATTTTTGTCTTTTGTTTAGATAGGATATCGGCACTTACGATGAATTTCAAGTAAAAATTACATTAAATGAAGAACAATATATATGCATATAACGAGCGTTCAACAAGGTAACCCTATTCCGTTAGGGGAAGGTGTTTATCTCAACAATGTTTTCAGCCCTGAACAGTGGGATGCCCTCACAACATTGGTAAATGATATTGCAGCGCAACCGGATTCATTAGAAAAAGTGGCTTATGGTAAAGGTGCATTAGAGAATAAAAAATTTTCTCTATCACTCTATAAATTTATATCCAGAATTAACAACGTTTCTAGCATTAACAATACAGCATACACAGAAAAATTATTAGATATTCTTAACCATTCGCCAATCATGTCACAAATCAATACATTGAATAATAAAAAGCTGAATATTCTTAGACTGCAATTAAATATCATGACAGAAGATGGCTATGTGGGTCGTCATTCCGATTATGAAAGTGATAATGCCTATTTTTGCAGTGTATTGATCCGCATCGATAAGAATTACACGGGTGGAGACCTGATAATGTTTGATAAAAATGGGAAAGCAAATCATTTTAATCAAGATGATCGCACCATTCTTGCCATGTCAGCCTTTAGTGAACATGAAGTCGATATAGTTAAGTCGGGTGTGCGTAACACCCTTTGCTTATTTTGCGGTTAAAAAACAATGTTAGAAAATAAAAAAGCATGTCCTTACAGCCATTTGCACGACGATAAGCATAGCTATCAATCAAATCATTTCTATCAAAAAATTAAAACGTGCTTTGTTAGCGCGAATATCTTATTGGTATTAACAATGCTATTTATAGCTTTCTATTCACACAATCCAATGGTATTACTCGCGTGGCCAGTGATATTTGTGGCGCTTTTGATGATTTATTCTTATTGGATTGGACTTCAATTTAAACCCCTTAATAATTCACGCTCATTTCCCTATTGCGGTATTTTAACCAATATATATGATGTGTTATTCCGCTCATCCCTATTATTGAGAGATATTGATGTAGAAAGAAAACTGAAATATGGCGATATTTATTTATCATTTTTTGGATTAAGGCCGGTTGTCATCGTCACATCAGCAAATCTTGCCGAACAAATCTCTAAAGATATTGTTCGTTTCGCAAAAAGCGATCCTCGTGATTTATGCATGCCCTATTTTTATGAATGGGTAGGTAATAATAATATTGTACTTGCTAATGGCGATAAATGGAAAGAAACAAGAAAGCTGATACATCCTGTTTTGAATGATGTTCAACTATTTGTTCCTGTGATGTACGAAAAAACCCAGTATTTTTGTGACAAAATAGATTATATGATTTCGAAATCAAATGTATCTGATTTTTCATCCATTAAATTAACGCGTTGGTTGAAAGCATTATCACTGGACATATCGGGCGAAGCACTTTTTGGTTATAACTTTAATCACCTCAATGAAGAAACTAACCCAGGCATTGAAGCGACTGATTATGTACTGCAGGAAATTTTTAGTCCTTTGCGGCTAGCTTTACCTCTCATCAATCATATGCCTATTAAATCAAATCAACACTTAAGAAATTCAATTAAATTATTAGATGAGTTAGTGCTTAAAATGATTGATTTTTATTTACAACAACTGAATAAAAATGAATTGATGGAACAGAATGTGCTGGCCATGTTATTGCAAGGTCAGCATGAAAAATCCATTTCAACCCATGATTTGCGTAATAACATATTGGCATTAGTATTAGCCAGTCATGAAACGACACAAGTCGCTCTAGGTGGTGTTTTATATTATTTAGCAAAATATCCAGAGTGGCAAGAACGCATTCGTGAAGAATCGAAAATACTGTTTCCCGATCTTACTGCGATTATTTCAGAATTAAATAATGTTTCTGATATAAGAAGTTCTTCTTATTGGAAACTTAAAACATTCGAAAACCTTGATAATTTTATTCTGGAAAGCTTGCGGCATTATTCGCCCCTCGCGAATCAAAATCCAAGAACGACGTTGGAAAATGTTGAACTGGGTGGTTATGAAATTCCAAAAGGAACATTGGTCATTATGAATTTACATGCTATTCATATGAATGAAGCAGAATGGAACAGAGCTAGTGAATTTAATCCTGACCGTTTTAAAAAGGAAAGCAAATTTAACAAATTCGCTTATCTACCTTTTGGTAATGGACCCAGAATTTGTTCGGGTCGAGAATTTTCATTGATCGAGCAAAAACTTGCTGTTTGCATGCTTCTTCGAAAATATGAAATTCGTTTACCGCATGACAATTATCAAGTTCCTATTATGCGCTATAGTTTTACGGGAATTCCCGATGATTCATTTCAGTTAGATTTTAAGCGGCTGAGCGATAGCTAGCCATTCCAATAATGCCTATGTTGCTCGCGATAAAGCATAGGTTTTTCTATCTCAGCCAACTTAATATGAATGGCCCCTGCATAGGCCGTATTCATAGGTATCGCATTTCTATCCAGATATTTCTGCAAAACCGTTGGGTGCGGAAAATGATACCGATTTAAATAACCCGTAGGAAACAATACCATTTTCGGATGAACAGATTCGATAAATGCATCAACCCCTGAGGTTTTACTCCCGTGATGCGGTGCAATGATGACATCGGCTGATAATTCTTGCGGATTAATCGTTACCAAATAATTCTCAGCCATTTTTTCGATATCACCTGTTAATAAAACCGAACGATTGTTAGCTGTAATTTTTAAAACACAAGAGCTATCATTACCTAATCCCATATATTCCATCGTAGGATAAATAAATGAAAAAGTAACATCATCCCACGTCCAGTTTTCGCCACGCAAACAATAGCTGGTTTTAAATCCTGAAAAAAACTGCGGTACGCTGGTTTTTATTTCTAATACTTGCATTTGTTGTAGAATTGCATTTGCTCCTCCTCTATGATCATTATCGCCATGACTAATCACTAATGTATCAATTTTTTTTATGCCGTAAGTGCGCAAAAAGGGCAATACTACGCTCTCGCCCATATCAAAATTCTCACCAAATTTTGCGCCTGCATCAAAAACCAATACGTGATTTGTGGTTTGCACTACTGCAGATAATCCTTGACCGACATCTAACAATGTAAACCATGCATCACCAAGCTTGGGTTTTTCATATTGATAAAAAAACAAAGGCATCAACCAACATAATCCAAACCATCTGCCTGGAAATCCTTTTGGAACTAATAAAATAATAATGCCTACACAAGCTGCTAATAAAATCCATAGATTGGGTATGGTTTGATACCAGGAGGACCAGGAAAGATCTGATAAATATGTCAAAATACTCCATAATATTTGTAATAATTTATCAGCACCTTGTAAACATAAACCACCTGCCCAAGGCGAAAAAAGTAAAACAAGACAACCTAACAAGGTTAATGGCACAATTAAAAAACCTACGACAGGAATAGCAATGCTATTTGCAACAAATGAAATAATAGAACATTGTTTAAATAGCCAAATACTTAAAGGAATTAAACCAATCGCAATGACCCATTGAATACGGCCATATTTCCACCATAAGCCTTTGGGTGCTAAGCGACCTTTCATACCATAAATAATGAGTGCTACTGAGCCAAATGACAGCCAAAAACTTTCGGTTAATACGCTTAATGGATTCAACAATAAAACACCGATGAGTGCCAAACTCCAGGCATACCAAGCTTTGACATTTCTGCGTAACAACACAATCAACAAAAACGTTGAAAACATTAAACAAGCACGTTGGGTAGGAATAGAAAAACCAGCCAATGCGCTATAAATCAATGCCATCATCAAAGCACCCAAACTTGCTGCATGTTGCGCTGGAAATCGTGATACTAAAAAATATGTTCTACGCCATAAAAAAGACACTATCATATAAATAAAGGCACTCATAAAACCAATGTGTAGCCCTGCAATGGCCATCAAATGATTAGTGCCGGTATTTCGTAATACCTGCCAACTTGCAGCATCAATACCTTGACGTTCTCCAATAGCAAGTGCTGTAATCCACGGTGATGTATGCGTTTTTGGTAAATTTTCGGCAATTTTCTCATGCAAAAATTGTCTAACATAATCGATGATGTAGCGTATGTGCCATTCATGTAAATGCTCTGGTTTTTGTGTGATCACTACAGAACCGTTGGCGCGAATGCCTTGCTGCAAGCTCCACGCTTCCATGTCAAAACCGCCGGGGTTCATCGTGCCATGCACACGTTTTAATTTAACAGGCAAACGCCAGGTATCACCCACTTTTAAATGAAGATTTTCATCAGCCCAGGATAAACGTACTATGCCGTGAGCGTTTTCAAGTTTAAATAAAAAACTGGTTCTGTGATTTGCGACTTTTGGGATGGAAGCAATGATTCCTGTTATGTAAATAGGTTTTCCTTCAAGATTTTTGGGTAATGTCCATGAGGATTGCATATGCGCAAACCAAAGTGCCCAAGTAAATCCAAGGATAAATGCAATTAAAATATGGAAGCGTTTGAGGGTGATACAAAGCAAACAAATTCCTACCCAATATTTATTAGGTAAGGAAGAAAATTGTTGTAGTAATACGATCCCGCATAGGAATGCGAGGGAGATAAAAGGCATGAGGAATTCCAGACTCTGTCATGCAGCTAAAAGCATGCTGGCATGACAGAGTTTAGTTTATAGGATTAAATCAACCAACTTCCCATTTTCTAATGCAAACGTTCGTTGCGTTCGTTTAGCAATAGAAAAATCATGGGTCACAATCACAACGCTAGTTTGAAACTTTCGTTGTAATTCAAAAAACAATTCTAAAACTTTTTCAGCATTTTTGGGATCCAAATTACCGGTAGGTTCATCAGCCAATATACAAAGTGGATCTGTCACCAGCGCACGAGCGATGGCAACACGTTGACGTTCGCCGCCGGACAATTCACCGATTTTATGCTGCAAACGTTCTTTCAAACCTACTAATTCAAGGATATGTTCAGCTTTGGAGTGCGCCATTTTGGGATCGGTGTTCCGTATCAATAACGGCATACACACGTTTTCAAGCGCGGTAAACTCAGGTAATAAATGATGAAATTGATAGACAAATCCTAAATGACTATTCCGCAACTGGCATTTTTGATTTTCAGATAAATCAGCTAAATTTTTTCCTGCAATGTTGACGGTACCATGGGTGGGTTTATCTAATCCACCTAACAAATGCAAAAGCGTACTTTTTCCTGAACCTGAGCTGCCCACAATGGCAATCAATTCGGAAGGTTTGATTTGTAAATTAATTTTTTTCAAAACATCAATGTTAACTACTGCATCATAATAAGTTTTGGATAACTGATTGCATTCTAAAATATAGTTACTCATAACGTAATGCCTCCACCGGTTCTGTACGTGAAGCACGCCATGCTGGATAAATAGTAGCAAGCAAACTTAAACCCAATGCACATACTGCAATACGCCAGACATCGTCCCACTCTAATTTAGAAGGCATATAATTGACGAAATAAACGCTGGATGAAAGAAATTGCACGTGAAAAACATGTTCTATCCAATTTACTACCGTTGTCACATTAAGCGCCAACGCAATTCCGCCTATCACTCCTAAAAGCGTTCCTACGATACCAATGATTGCTCCTTGCACGACAAATATCATCATGACCATTTGCGGCGTTGCACCTAACGTTCTTAAAATGGCGATATCAGCCTCTTTTTCATTGACCACCATGACTAACGTACAAACTAAATTAAACACCGCCACAGCAATGATTAATAATAAAATGAAAAACATCATTTTCTTTTCTAAACTGATGGCATGAAAATATTCGCCGAATTGTTGCGTCCAATTCATCACTCTTGCACTAGGACCTAGTTTTTTAGCAATTTGCTCTGACACAAAAGGCGCCGCATAAACATCATTAATATTAGCGTAAACTGCAGTCACCGCATTATCCAATTGAAATAAGCGTTGTGCGTCATTTAAATTAATAAAAGCAATTCCTAAATCAAAACCAAAACCGCTTCCTGCACGAAAAATACCGGTCACCGTAAAACGTTTAAATCGTGGGATAACACCTGCAGGCGATAAGGTTGCCTGAGGTACCATCACCGTAATTTTATCACCCAGCACTGCGTTTATGCGTGTAGCAAGTTCTTCACCTAAAATAACGCCAAAACGGCCTGGAACTAAGTCTTTTAATTCGCCCTGAACCATTTTCTCGGAAAGATGCGATACTTTACCGTCATCTTCTGGCGAAATACCTGTTAACATCGCAGGCTGCACCATTCCTGAGTTGGTAATCATGACTTGACCATTAATATAAGGCGAAGTACCCGTAATCACAGGCATTTTATTCAAATCACTTTGCACTTCTTTCCAATTTGCTATGGTGTCCATAAGGCTTGCCACAGAAATTGGCGGCACCATACTGAATACTCGCTTTTTTATTTCTTCATCAAAACCGTTCATGACCGATAACACAGTGATTAAAACGAGAATACCCAAAGCAATACCAAACATGGACATTAATGAAATAAATGAAATAAAATGATTACGCCTTTTTGCGCGCGTGTAACGAAGCCCAATAAACATTGCAACAGGTCTAAACATTAGTACCTCTCACTTACGAGTTTTAGGAATTTTAGCATCTCATCTGGCGTCGATCTTGAAACGTTCTTCAATCGAAAAATCTCGATGTAGAAAGAGCTACACCTACGATTTTTCTCAATCAGAACGTTCCAACCTCTCGCCATATGAGCGCTAAAATTCCTAAAACTCATAAGTGAGAGGTATACCTCTTCGCTGCTTTAAAACAGGTAAAAAAATTCTCAGTGGTTCGCTCAGCCAATTCTACTACACTTATACCCCGTAAATCTGCAATAAATTCGGCCACATAACGTACATAAGCGGGTTCATTTGACTTTCCACGATGCGGAACGGGAGCTAAATAAGGAGAATCGGTTTCAATCAACATTCTATCTAATGGTATTTTTTTTGCAACTTCTTGCACCTCTGCAGCATTTTTAAAGGTAACAATGCCTGAAATGGAAATATAAAAATTCAAATCCAGAGCAGCGCTTGCGGTGTCCCAATCTTCGGTAAAACAATGCATCACGCCACCTACAGCAGAGGCATTTTCTTCTTTTAAAATACGCAATGTATCTTCTTTAGCCATCCGAGTATGAATGATTAAGGATTTTCGAATTTCTTTAGCAGCGCGAATATGTTGTCTAAACCTGTCTTGTTGCCAGGTCATGTCCCCTTCGTTGCGATAATAATCTAATCCCGTTTCACCAATGGCAACCACTTTTTCATGACGGGCAAGGGCCACTAATTCTTCTGTGGTGGGTTCATGCGGAATAGCTGCATCATTAGGATGTAATCCAACAGAGGCACTGATATGCGGATAAGTATTAGCAATGCGTAACAGTTCTGGCAAAGCTTGCAGATCAACGCTTACCGTTAACATATGTCCTATACCTTGCAGCGCAGCATATTCCAAGGCTTTAGCCAAATCTCCGTCATAATGAGCAAGGTCTAATCGATCTAAATGGCAATGTGAGTCAACAAGATACATAACGTGTCCAGGTAATCCATAATTCTTCGAATAAAAGTTGTTTATTTAAATTTAATCTATTGAGTATGTTAAGGTAAGTTTTAAGCACTAGATCAGCATAGGCCACACTCTTATTAAGCGAAGTAACCGCTGATATTTCTGAAAAAACAGCCGCATAATCTTGATTAATCAGCTTTGCTTTGCCTTTTGTTAAACTAAAACATAATAAATCACGCATCCATGACTGCAATAGAACCAAGATAGCAGCTACATCCAACGCTTGGCACGTCGCAGCAAAAGATACTGGATCCAGACGCTTTTGTTGCATGGCATGTAATCCTTGGTAAAGCTCGCGGCGTAATGACATCACATCATTAGTTTTCAATGCTAAAGCTTTCATTGGAAAACCATGTGCAAGCTCAAGCAACAATTCTTTTTCTTCTACATACTGTGTTTGCAGCCAAGAACTAGCCATTTCTTTAGGTGGTTTATGAAACATCATTTTTTGACAGCGGCTAGCAATGGTGGCTGGTAAACGTAACCGTTGCTCACTGATTAAGATGAGTAAAGTATTAGGAGCAGGTTCTTCCAATGTTTTTAATAATGCATTTGCAGCAGCGGTATTCATCGCATGAGCAGGATTTAAAATCACAACTTTTAATCCGCCTTGCATGGAAGTTTCATGCACTTTTAATACAAGCTCACGAATTTGATCAACCTTGATGATTTGTCCTTCTTCCATAGGCTCAACATGTAATAAATCAGGATGTGACTGCGCTTTAACTAAATGACAAGCATGACATGTGCCGCAAGGGCCGTGCTCTGTTGGCTTAATGCATAAAAGTATGGCTGCAAGAGATTCTGCAAAATGCTTTTTTTCAAGCTCGCACGCGCCCAGCAGCAATAAGGCATGCGGTAATCGATTTTTTTGCAGCGCTTCCCATAATAAATGCCACTGCTTTTTATGCCAAGGGAGCATGGTCTGTGTAGTCATAGTCATACTTCAAAAAATTTATCTAGAATAACTTTAATTTCCTGCTGCACTTTTTCTACCGATTGTGAGGCATCAATTACTTTAAATCGTTTAGCATCTTGTTTTGCTCTTTCTAAATAAACAGCACGCACTCTATCAAAAAAACTTGCTTTTTCTTGCTCTATTCTATCATGGGGGCCGCGATGTTTAGCTCGCATTAAGCCCACTTCAGAAGAGGCATCTAATAAAATGGTGATATCAGGATGCCGCTTCACTAACCAATCATCTAGCATTTGTATGTAAGTTAAATTAATTCCTCTGCCGCCGCCTTGATAAGCAAAACTGGCGTCGTCAAAGCGATCACATATCACATGTTTACCTGCATCTAAAGCTGGCATAATCACTGATGCAATATGTTGTGCTCTGCTGGCAAACATTAGTAACAGCTCAGTTTCAGGCAGCATGGTTTCTTCCTGACAAGGTGTCAGTAATACTTTTCGAATTTGTTCAGCAATATGCGTACCACCTGGCTCTCTGGTCACAATATAAGATAGATGCTTTTTTTGAAAATAGTCTTCGATAAATTTTACGGCGGTTGATTTCCCTACGCCTTCTATGCCTTCGATGGAAATGAACAAATTATTTCCCCTAATTTACGAAAATTTTCGCAAGATAACGCCTAACCAAACTTTCATTATAAAAATCAGCAATGATTTTACTCGCCTCAGTCACGGCTAGCTGATGTTCAATATAAGTATCTGAAAACAGATGCGACCCATCACCACGTGCAACATAATACAAATAAGAAGTATTGTCAGGATGCACAGCTGCCATGATCGAATCAAAACCAGGCATAGCAATGGCTGTTGGCGGCAATCCTTTATGCACATAAGTATTATAAGGTGTATTTTCTAATAAATCTTCTCTACGAATTTTACCGGTATAACGTAAACCCATGCCATAAATAACCGTGGGATCCACTTGCAATAACATATCTTTTTTTAATCGATTCATCAAAACACCAGCAATAAGAGGACGTTCGGTTTTCAAATAAGCTTCTTTCTCAATGAGGGAAGCGACAATGAGCACTTCACCAGGATTTTTATAAGGCAGGTTCATTGGGCGTGATTTCCATACCTCCGATAACTTTGTTTGCATTGCTTGAAAAGCACGTTTAAGTACAACAATATCCATGGTACCCGGCGCAAAATAATAAGTATCAGGATAAAATTGACCTTCAGGCATCACCCCGGGCTGATGCAAATAAGCCATAATTTCTTGGTCGGTTTTTTGTTCCATCGTGTGCTGCAAATCGTTTTCTTGCAGCATGGCATGCCTTATATCTCTAAAACTCCAGCCAGGAATAATGGTAAATGCATGATAAACCAAACCTGAGCCCGTTGACATTTGCTGCAGCATGCTAGAAGGCGTAGAACCTTTTGGAAATAAATATTCACCTGCTTTTAATTTGGGAGCATCACCGCGGTAACGCATTAATAACTTCATGTAAAAAGGATGATGAACAATGCCCTGAAGAGAAAGATCATTGATCACAGCCTTGAGAGAATCACCAGGTTTTACAGTATATCTATAACCTTGCTCATCATGGATAAGTGAAGAATATAAAAAATGAATCCACATGACAGCAAATACTAAGCTCAGTATGAGAAATGTTATTAAAACAGGCTTAACTATTTGTCGTCTAGTCATGTTCCTTTATACGTCGAAACAATAAACTACCATTTGTTCCGCCGAACCCGAATGAATTAGACAATGCAACATCGATAAGCATGTGTTGCGATTTATGTGGAACAAAATTTAAATCACAACCTTCGCTGGGATTATCAAGATTGATGGTGGGTGGTGCCATTTGATCTCGAATAGCTAAAATACTAAAAATAGCCTCAACAGCCCCAGCCGCACCTAACAAATGACCAATCATAGATTTGGTCGAACTAACTGCTAGTTTATAAGCATGATCACCAAAACTACGTTTAATAGCCAATACTTCTAACTCATCGCCTACAGGTGTTGAAGTACCATGTGCATTAATGTAATGCACGTCTTCTGGCTTCATCCCGGCATCTTTCAATGCATTATTCATGGCGTTTGCTGCACCTAAACCTTCCATATGAGGTGTGGTAATATGCGATGCATCAGCACTCATACCAAAACCTACTAATTCAGCATAAATCTTGGCACCGCGCTTTTTAGCATGTTCATAATTTTCGAGCACAATGATACCCGCACCGTCGCCTAATACAAAACCATCCCTATCTTTGTCCCACGGGCGACTTGCTTTTTCCGGTGCATCATTTCTTGTAGAGAGCGCACGCATGGACGCAAATCCTGCAATGCCCAATTTTGTAGTGGCCATTTCAGAACCGCCAGCAAGCATAACATCCGCTTCGCCATAGGCGATCGATCGTGCTGCTAAACCGATATTATGGGTACCTGTTGTACATGCTGTCACAACGGCAATATTCGGTCCTCGCAAGCCATACATAATCGAAACATTACCTGCAATCATATTTATAATAGCAGATGTAATAAAAAACGGTGAAACCTTACGCGGACCTGATTCTACGAGAGTCGAATGCGCTTTTTCTATCATGGGTAAGCCGCCAATTCCTGAACCAATGGCGACTCCTATTCGATCTGCATTTTCTTCAGTGACCACAATACCTGAATCTTTAAATGCTTGAACAGCAGCAGCAATCCCGAACTGTATAAACATATCGCGTTTACGTGCGTCTTTCTCTGACATATAAGCCAAAGGGTCGAAATTTTTAACCGTGGCACAAATACGTGCGCTAAGATCAGAAGCATCAAAATGCTCAATCACACGCACGCCGCTTTCCCCGGCTAAAATAGCTTTCCAGGTGGCATCTACGGTGAGCCCAACTGGCGTCACCATGCCTAAACCTGTCACAACTACACGCTGCTTATTCAAAACGGGCTCCTTTAAACTTTCAATAACACTATTCTTTGCTATGCGCACCCATGTGAGCATTAATATAATCGATAGCTTGTTGAATAGTAGTGATTTTTTCTGCATCTTCATCAG
>CAYVRW010000029.1:0-24397 GCA_964453575.1 uncultured Coxiellaceae bacterium
GTCTTTTCTGAAGTCGTTGCCACCTTTAGCCAAAAGAAATTATTTGGTTATACCACTATGGTTTGGGCAATAGGTATTATCACTTTCCTATCATTTATTGTTTGGTTACATCATTTCTTTACTATGGGTGCTGGTGCTAATGTTAATGCATTCTTTGGTATTGCCACTATGGTTATTGCTATCCCAACGGGTGTAAAAGTATTTAACTGGTTATTCACCATGTACAAAGGACGTATTATTCTAAGTACGCCTATGTTATGGGTGACTGCCTTTTTTACCACTTTCGCCATTGGCGGTATGACGGGTGTAATGACTGCGGTGCCTCCAGTTGATTTCCAGGTGCATAACAGTTTGTTCTTGGTCGCGCACTTCCATAATGTCATCATTGGCGGCGTATTATTTGGTTATTTTGCGGGACTTATTTATTGGTTTCCAAAAGCGTTTGGATTTCAATTAAATGAAAAAATAGGTATTTATTCTTTCGTATTTTGGGTAGTCGGTTTTTATATTGCATTTATGCCGTTATATATTTTAGGTATAAATGGTTTTATGCGCAGAATGAATCATTATTCTGAAGTAGCTTATCAACCTTATTTTATTGTAGCCGCATTTGGCGCTTTGCTGATTTTGGTCGGTATAGTATTGCAAGTCGTTCAATTGTTGGTGAGCATCAAAGACCGTAAAGCGCTAACCGATAAAACTGGCGATATATGGAATGGTCGTACTTTAGAATGGTCAGTATCATCACCTGCCCCAGTCTATAATTTTGCGGTATTACCTACTGTAAATGAAATTGATCAATTCTGGGCAGATAAACAACGTCATCTAAGTGAAGGCCGTATCCATCCTAAAGATATACACTTCGAACCCATTCACATGCCAAAAAACACACCTGCAGGATTTATTATTGCAATCTTTGCTGGAATTTTAGGTTTTGCTTTAGTTTGGCAAATGCTTATTCCAGGTGTATTAGCTTTCGTAGGAATGATTGCTACTGTGATAGGACGTACTTTTTCAAAAGACATCGATTATTATATTGATGCTAAAACAGTTAAAGAAACTGAGTTAGCGCATATGAGGAGGATTGTGTAATGCATAATGAAGCTGCTATTGCTCATGAGCATCACCATGATGGGGATTCAACAGACGTATTTGGTTTTTGGTTATATATCTTAACAGATTGTATTTTGTTCGGAAGTTTATTTGCAACTTACCTTGTATTAAACGATCCAGCAGCACATGGTCCTACAATAAAAAGTTATGTCAATCTACACGGTATTCTGATTGAAACATTTCTTTTGTTAGCATCAAACCTGGCATATTGCTTAGCTATACTGAGTCTCTATAAAGGAAAACTTTTTAGAACCCAGGCCTGGTTAGCGCTGACATTTTTATTGGGTGCCGGCTTCGTTTATATGGAATTGACCGAATTTGCCGAAATAGCACATGAAGGATTTAGTTGGGCCACTAGCGCTCAAGCATCTTCGTTCTTCACACTCGTGGGTACTCACGGGTTGCACGTGAGTTTTGGTTTACTCTGGATTTTAGTGATGATTGTGCAACTGCCTTTATTGGGAATCAGTCATATCACTAAACGACGTATGACTTATTTAGGTTTATTCTGGAATTTCCTCGACATCGTTTGGATTTTTGTATTCACAATCGTGTACTTGATGGGAGGTATATAAGATGCATCATCATGATATGACCCAACCAGACTATGGCACAGGCCAAAAAAAATTAGGCATTTATTTAACTGGTTTTATCATATGTTCTATACTTACCCTAATTTCATTTTGGGCAGTGATGTCTGAACAATTTGTTAAAAACCAAGTATTACTCATTATTTTTGTCTCTGCTATTATTCAATTTCTTGTGCAAGTGCTTTGCTTTTTACGGTTAAATACGCAAACCGAACAAGGACGCATGAATGTGATGTCGTTATTATTCACGGGCGTCATCTTGGTTGCAGTGATTGCCGGTTCATTATGGATTATGTGGAATTTAGCCTACTTCATGGCGCATTGATTCTGCTCTCGTGCCAATCGCGCTGTAGGGTGGGCAAAGAGCTTGCCCCGCAACAAGTGCGGGGCTCACCCTACAACATTTCGAGCGACAATAAGTCGCAATAATTTACAACAGATAAATCAATGGATTAGAGAATAATGTGTGTTGTAACATATTGCCAGTTATTGTGGGTTGTTATCTGCGAGTGTCCCAAATTTAGCTATGAACTTTCTATCCGCAATAAGTTTTAAAAATAATAATCACAATGGAGTATGATATGTTGGAACAAGCGATAGCTGATCATCAGGAAGATTTTGCCAAAGTTTACTCTATGATTGCCGAAGCTCAATCAAGAACCTGGCAGCAAGTAAATAAAACACTCATTCAATTATATTGGAATATTGGTCGATATGTCAGCGAAAAAGTCGAGAGCCAACGTTGGGGAAAAGGTATTGTTGAAAAAATGGCACAATACATTGCGTCTAAAAATCCATCGGTTACTGGATTTTCTGCTAGAAATATATGGAGAATGAAGCAATTTTTTGAAACCTATCGAGAGCATGAAAAACCGTCAGCACTGCTGACAGAATTATCCTGGACAAATCATCTACATATATTGTCTAAAACAAAGACAATAGAAGAAAAATGCTTCTATTTAGAACTTGCAGCCAATAATCGCTATCCTGAACGCGAATTTGCTAGAGTAATTGATAGTGGTACTTATGAAAGAACAAAGCTTGCAGATTTAAAACTGTCAGCAGTGCTGACAGAATTGCCAAACACCTTAGGTCAATTTAAAGACAGCTATATTTTTGAATTTCTTAGTTTACCTGATGACCACAAAGAACCTGATTTACGCCGAGCTCTTGTATTAAACTTAAAAAAATTTCTCACAGAACTTGGCCCTGATTTTAGCCTTATTGGCGAAGAATATCCCTTACAGGTTGGCATGAAAGACTTTCGTATTGATTTATTAATGTTTCATCGCGGTCTCAATTGTATGGTGGCAATCGAACTCAAAACAACTGAGTTCCACCCAGGTCATATGGGTCAATTACAATTTTATTTGGAAGCCTTAGATCAAGATATTAAAAAACCCCATGAAAATCCCAGTATCGGTATTTTAATTTGCAAAATAAAAGATGAAAAGGTTGTAAAATATGCAATGAATCGTAATATGTCACCAACTATGATTGCTGAATATGAAACCAAGTTGCTTAATAAAACCCTTCTTCAGAAAAAGTTAAATGAATTTTATGATATACAGCATGAAAGTATTTCATAGATTATTTGCAATGTTGCAATAATGAGATTTTTAATATGAAAGAAGGTTTATCACATGTCCGAACGGAGGGTCAGTCAAATGCTCATTTTCGGAAGGATACGTAATTTTGCATAGATATTATCAATTAAATTTTCGAATGATATTTTATTTTATAATTAAAGATTCCGAGAACGAGCATTTGATCTACTTAACCCCTTGATTTATATCGATTTTACCTTCGAATACAACATTTTAATTCTTTTGAGAATATTTATTTCACTTTTGTGAAAAATGCCTTAATTTGAGGTATAATGGAAAATGTCTGTTTAAAATATAACCATTAGGTAATGATTATGACTAATTTAAATACAAAACGTATAGTAAGCGATTTAAAAGTTTTAATTAAGCATTTGATGTTATCCATTGTTACCATAGCAGCCTTATTTATCTATTCTGTCTGTAACGCTGAAGTACTTAAAAGTGGTACTGATAGTACTGGTATAACTCCAGTTCCAAACCTAGTACCGGGGATGGTCCATGAAAAAAGGTACCTTTTAGATTCGGGATATTTAAGTGGTAGACCTTCTCCGGGTAATCGTTACTGGAGCGGTGATCCTCATGTTATAACAAATAAAAGATGCGCAGTAGATTATGCACCTGTAGTTGCATTAGCATTTGTAAATAGCAACGACGGGGGCGGCGATTTTGGCGGAACGATATATCTTAATGCTGCATTGAACGTAAATAATTACACATTATTTAATATAATGGCTTATACTCTTCAAGGTACTCGTAATGGGATTGTTACACTCAGGTGGGATCTTCAGTGTGTCTCTACGACATAAAATCTCATAGCCGCGTGCTGCAACAACGGGGTTCTAGGGTTACCCATTTTTTTCCGCGTGGGCAGCCAAAAAGAACCGGCTGCCCAATAAATTAATACCCAAACCACCAATCACTAAAAATCCAGCTAACAATTTCCAAAATTGCAAGGGTTCACCCAAAAATAGGACTGAACAGATTAAGCCCACGATAGGAACTAATAAGGTAAATGGAACTATTAAGCCTACAGGATAGCGGCTCACAAGCCACGTCCATGCGACATAAGCGATCCAGGTCGATGCACCAACAATATATAAAACACCACTCAAACCACGCCATGTTAAATGTTGATAAGTGGACTGAATAACATCAGAACCTTCAATGAACAATGACAGTAAAAACATAGGAAAACACGCGAAAAAACTACCCCAGATGACTAAAGGGATGGTTTTCACATGAGAGATTTTTTTCGTCATAAGGTTACCAAAACCCCAGGTTGCGGCTGCTCCTAAAATAAATATAAAACCGGTAAAAGTAACGGTTTGGTCAAAATGCATAGCAACAATGGCAATACCAGTAAATGATATGAGCGCTCCAAAAATTTGCCAACTATAAGGTTTTTCATCGAGTATGACTGCTGCAAAAAACATGCTAAAGAAAACCTGAACTTGCATAATCAACGATGCCATGCCAGGCGGCATACCCGCAGACATGCCTACAAAAAGTAATGAAAATTGTAAGGCAAACATGACTAAGCCATATAACGCTACACTTTTCATCGATCCAGAAGGTAACCTAAAAAAGAAGATAGCTGGCACGCTGGTTAATAAGAACCTAATGGCGCACAAAAATAAGGGCGGAATTTCGTTTAATGCGACTGAAACGAACAAAAAATTGATGCCCCAAATAATGACAACCAGCAGAGCTAATAAAAAATGAGATATTGGCATAGAAATTTACTATTATTAAAGTGCTATTTTAATATAAAAAAAGAACAAATACTAGACTAATTGTAAAAAATAATCACTGTATGAAGCAAGTAATTACTTTCTTTCCAAACCCTCGGAAACAAAAAATCCTCGCTTATACAACATCATTGTAAATATGGTTTCATTGCCTAGCTTCATACGTACAACACATGAAATAGCTACAGTAATCATAATCGGTAAGATACTAGTGTAATCTCTAGTCACTTCAAAAATGAGCAAGATCGCGGTAACAATTAAACCAGTTGCACTTCCAACAATCCCCGCCATCCCTGCTGTCACAAAAATTAGAGGATTTAATCCATACCCTGGCAATAAATAGTTAAGGATAATGCCATAAGCACCGCCTAATGTCGCGCCAATAAATAAAGCCGGAGAGAAGATACCACCCGATCCACCTGAGCCAAGTGTCAAGCATGTCGCAAGCAATTTACATAGGCAAAGTAGCAGTAATAGCCATGGGTTTTGCAATAAAAATTGGAATATATCATTAACGGTTGAATACCCTATTCCGCCAACATAATAATGACCAAAGTAAGTTTGCAGCAAATATAATATGATACCAACGAAAGTCATCCCAAGCATATGCCGTACATAGGGGTTATCAAAAGTATTTAAAAAAAAGATTTCCATCATATACATAAGCCGAATAAAAGCAAATGAAACAGCCCCCACAAGCAATGAAAATGGGATTAAAAAAACTAATATCAGCAAATATTGTTGATAGCCTACATGTGACATAGTGATGGGTGAGGTAAATTCAGGAATGTCACCAAAATAACTGTATGATATGAATGTTGCACTCACAACAGCGATCGCGACCATGCTAAGGTTAATCATATTCACTGATAACAGCATAAGCTCAATCGCAAAAGCTAATCCAGTGATAGGAGCACCAAACGTAGCCGCAAGACCTGCACCTGCCCCTGCTGCAATTAATACTATTTTTTGTTGACTTGGCATTGATACTAATTGACCTAATGTAGAACCGAGCGAAGCACCTATTTGAATAATAGGCCCCTCACGACCTGCAGAACCACCTGTGCCAATAGTTACCGCCGATGCTAACACTTTAATTAAAGCAACAAGAGGAGAAATAATACCTTTTTTATAATGGATAGCATAAATGGTCTCTGGTACACCGTGACCTTTCGCTTCGTGAGCAAAATGTGTTGTAAGAAATGTTACGATAAATGCGCCTATCACTGGAACTAGAATAATTAAAAATTTATAGTCAAAAAGGGGGATATGCTGAGTGGCACTATAAAATGCATGGCTATTTCCATAAAAACAAACTTTTATAATACTGTCCACAAGGTTACGAAAAAGTATTGCACCTATGCCGCTCATGATTCCTACCACAATAGCAAGCATCATCATATGCATGTTTCTGAGTGGTTTCGCATCTTGTAATGTAGACTGATCCATGTTTACAGTACCTAGCTGTTAAAAATTTAATGTTAATTTAAGCGAAACAGAGTCCCCAGAACCTTTATTAACGCCATTAATCATAATCCTGGAATTTGAAATTCGAATATCCTGATTTATAACAAACGAATGCGCATAACTGCCATCGATCACAATAGCTTTAGTAAGATTATAGCCCATGGATGCTCCGACAATAATGTTATCGCCATTATCTATCTGATAATATCCATGCGAAGGTGCCTCTACATAACTGCTTGCCACGCGCACAATCCACGCAGGATTTATTTGATACTGACCTCCTACGGTATAAAGCCAACTGTTATGAAAATGATAAGGTATCTGTCCAAATGGTACTATGGTAGGTTGAGCAATCGTTTGTGTTGCAAAATTATAGACATTTACCGTTTTAAAAATATTCCACTGTATATATTGAACGGTCGCCAATAATCCTAAATCACGTGTGACATAATGGCCGATAGACAATACGCTTCTTGCGGGTGTCCAATAATTAAAATGATAATTAGGCGAAATTAATTCCGGAGTACTATTCAAAGTACTCGTGCCACTTTCACGATAAGTCATTTTGCTACGATAATTTAAACCTATAAGCGTCGATTTAGTGGGTTTTAATAATATACCCAGATCACCACCGAACGCTGTACCGTTAGTTTTGTTAACACTTTGACTATCAGGAATATTAAAGCCTGGGATGCCAATGATAGGTTTCGTAGTAAAATAAGCTTTAGAGAAATTTAATCCTGCTCCTACTGAAAAAATTTCATTTATTTTCCATGCGAGGGATGGAACAAAATCAACATCTTCTACTTGATTATTGGCTTGTACGTAACGCAAAATGGAATTTCCTTCCGGATTTCTAGTGAAATCATTAGCAACGACCGCAAAGCCGCCCGTAATCTTGGATGTTAGGGGTACACCTAAATAAATGGAAGGTAAATTAAAAACCGAATTTACATTTGAGCTGCCAAATTGTGTGTATCCCGTCATTTGTTGAGTAACGCTTCCACTAAATTCACTTTGAAAATAAGCCACTGAATCAAGTGCTATAAATTGTGAATTTTTTAAAAGTGTTAACGCAGCAGGATTAAAATAGGTTGCTGTTGCATCATTGACGATGGCAGTTCCCATGGTTGATTCAATGAATGAAGCACGCGCTGTCCAGGGAAACAAGAAAAAAATGACAATAAAGCAAAGTCGTAACTTTTTAAGGTTTGCTTTAAATGGATTGTCACCTTGCTTAGGTGCCAAGGTGACAAAAAATAGACTCATATTAGATAAAAGATCTATTTACGCATTGCTTGCGGGTTTTTGAACTCTCTCATAAATGAGATAACATGCACCTAAACCCACTAAAATGTAGATTAGACGAGCAACAATTGAATCACCAAATATCGCGGCAACAACATTGAAGCTAAGAAGGCCAATTAAAAGCCAATTGAGACCACCAATAATAACCAAAATCCATGAGATTAAGCCTAATCTATTCATGATCATTTAACTCCTTTTAAATTTCATCAGAACGAAAAGATATAGAGATATCTAGTTAGGGATAATACCATATCTTATTCTGGGCAAACAATGGTTTCATATAAAATTCAACTCTTTCATCTTGCGCATAAAGGCCCTGCCCTCTTCGCTTTGGTCTTCATAAACATATGACTTAATATAATTTTCTAATACATAGCGATAGGCGGGTAAGCTTAGGATTTCTAAAATTTCGTTACTCCGTTCCTTGTCAAGAGGGTTTTGGTCCCTACAACATTGAAATAAGATGGCTGCCAAAATTTCTGCTTTGCATGCTTTACGTAACGCATCACTATGATGAAAACTTTGTATGCAAAAATTGAGAGAACGCGTCTTGTTCCATTCACGCCATTGATTAAAGAAATTGAGTGCCATATTTTTATAACGTGAAATTTGCTCTTTAAAATCTTTAGCTTGAGTAAACATTAAAAATAACAATGCAGGGATACATGCTTCAACATTTGCCCAGGAACAATTGCCGCTGATTTGCGCGGGAACTTTTAATTCAGTAATAGGTTCTAAGCCTAAAAATGCAGGTAAATCCACGTTAATAAAATCACTGGATTGTTTAACAAAAATGATTTCTTTAATAAAGTCTAATGTTAAATGTTGCGGCTGGGTGATTCTATAAAACATCACATTATCATAAAGACGACTGTCCTCGCGTCTATCACATTTAACCAAGATAGGGCCTGCTTTGATAAAAGTGATGGCATGTCCTTCATAACCAACAGGCATAATCAAAGGTTCTTGCTGCAAAAGTGTATCAATAGCATCGCGATGGTTATTAATATCGATGCGATACTGTTGATAAGTTGCAAGACGTGCAGCACGACTGATAACGTCGACAATGATCTGCGAATGTTGTTGATATTGACGTAAATGTCTTGCTGCAAAATGCCCTCTGAATTGAGCCACCGATTCTGCGATAATGGCCAAGCTAAATTCTAAATAAAAACCTTCAAAATCAAGTTCAACATAATTATTTTGCGTATCGACAATATCTGCAGTGCCCACTAACTCAAAAATATGACCGAGTAATTTTGCATTAATATAATCTTGTGTGAAATCAAGTCTTGCACCATACTGTAAAAGCAAATTTTTTAATTCTGTTTGTCCGCGTAATAATGGCATCACCAAAACAGGTTGTCCTGCAAATGTATAACCATTAGGATTAGCACCTTTATCCAAAAGTAAACGTGTAAAAGACATGTTGTTATTTTCAGCCGTCCACTGTAATGCAGTTCCTCCTGTTGCATCCTGTAAATTAACATCAGCACCATAATTTATGAGTATTTTTCCAATCTCAATATTATCAGCGATAGCAGCTTCAATCAGAGGTGTAAAACCATATTCATCTAATACGTTAATATCTTCCTGATAACGTAATCGCTGGATCACATCATCCACACGTTCTTCAATAATTGCATCTGCAAGTGTCATCATTTAAAAAGGCCTTGGTTTAGGATTAAATCCAGGTTGATAATTCAACCTTAATTTATTTTCATTCTTGTTTTCTAATTCTTGTTTTTGTTCTTGATTGGTTTCTGCAATATTTTCACTCGGTACCGCACTGATTTTCTGGTCGCGAATACCGCTAAATTTAATAGCAATGGGATGTGTTTTATATTGAGAATAAGCGCCGCCTGCACCCATCCCGCCGGTATAAGCTTTACGGCTAGTTAAATTAACAGGCCCTTCTTTAGCTTCTTTACGTTCTTTACGTGTAGCTTTTTGTTTATCGACACGTGATTTGTGAACATCTTTATGGACTGCTAATCGACGTTTTAATTCGGCAGGTGACAAAATATCATCACGCTGTTCTGTGGACGAAGGGTCCCGATAGCGAGATTCTATTCCGCCAGACTCCCCTCCTCCGCCTTTTCCTTCGTCCTCGTCTTCCTGATTGATATCATAATTTTCGTTTATTTTCATAGTGTTACTCTAGTTTAAAAATGGCTTGTTACACTATAGATTATAACAGGTATTGAAAATTTCATTATATCAAGATGTTAGTAAATCATAAGCAGAAATTGTTTATTTTTTTACAAAAATTATGCTAAAATGAGCAAACTTTATTCTTAATTTATTTAAAAAACGGGGTCGTAATATGCAGGGTAGAGAGACAAAAGATATTGTTACAAAAGATATAAATGATTATTTAAATAAGGTAAAAATACGACTAGATAAGATGCGTTTACAGGGTAAGCTGGAAAAGCAGTTACCTTTTCTTAGGGAATGTTATAACAGTGTTGTTGCAACTGGGAACGAGGAGCTCAGTAATGAGTTATTACGAATTTACCCAAAAATAAAGGATATAAAGGATTTCGAGCAAATACAAACACAACTCGAAAAGATGGATTCAGATGGTATAGCGTTTGAGCAGCAGATACGTTTGCTTATGCAACGTTTTATAAAAGTTGCTGAAAGTGGCGATAAGTATCTTATGAATGAGGTATTACGAATTTGTCCAATAATAAAAGATCATATAGATCAAAAAGCCGGGTGGTATCGAAATGCGCTTATGGTGGCGGCTGATAATGGTCATTTAGATATAGTTCGTACTTTAGTAGTGAATAAAGCTAATCTAAATATCCAAAGTGAGCAACGCTTTAGTGCTCTTATGTATGCTGCTCGTAACAATCACGCATTGGTAGTAAATCATTTATTATGTAATAAAGCAGATGTTACTATAGAAAGCGATAGGGGAGATACTGCTCTAGGCTTAGCAGTTTATTATGGTAATGAAGATGTCATATCGGTATTTAAGGGACACGGTTATCAGATAGCGGATACCCAGAAACATTGGACTAAGATTACTGGTAATCGTTTCTTTTCTTGTGGAGCAGATACGGATATTCGAGCAGCAGATGAATTTTTTAATACCGACCATGAAAATCAGGAACAAACAACAAAACCACTACCAATGGTTGAGAAATTCAACAAGTTAAAAATTGTAGATAGACCCATAGTATCTGATGATGATTATGTAATTTTAACGAATGCCAAAAATTCGCCTAGTTGCTCGCGTAGTGGCCCTGGTTAAATCAACTTTCCTTTCTCCTCCAATAAAAACATTGGAGGAAAGAGGTGCTTTTTTTTATAGATCTAACAAGATCGCTGCAATCCAAGGAAATGCCACCGTCACATCGCTTTGAATAATTTGATAATAACTTTGAGTGGATAATTTGTCCCAAGTAATTTTTTCTTTACCGCCAGCCCCTGAATAAGAGCCATAAGACATGGGTGATGAACCGATTTCAATAAATCCTGCCCAGTCACGGACTTTGGGTAATTGCAAATCGTGTTTTAAAGAAGGGACTACACAAATCGGAAAATCTGCTGCAATACCTCCGCCTAATTGCAAAAATGCAATAGGATGTTTTTTCGAGTTTTCCATATACCAATCATAAAGCAAAGTAAAATATTCAAGCCCTGATTTCATGATATGTTGATCGAGCATGATTTTTTTATCTTTTCTGTACTTACCATCATACGTATAACTCGCAAAAATATTTCCCATCGTAGAATCTTCAAAACCAGGAACCACGATAGGAATATTTTTCTTATAAGCAGCATAAGTCCAGCAATCTTTTGGATTTGCATTCGCATCGGGTTTGATTAAACCTTCGGAATATAATCGTCGAAAATATTCATGCGGGAAATAACGTTCACCCTTTTTCTGTGCCTGTTGCCACATCTTAAGCAAATGCGGTTCCATGATGCGTACACTTTCTTCTTCTGGTAAAAAAGTATCGGTGATGCGGCGGAATCCAGCATCGCGTAATTCCGCTTCTTGGTCACGTGTTAATTCGGTATAACTTGGAATATACGCATAATGCGAGTGCGCCACATAACGATAATAGGATTCTTCGTGATTAGCGCCCGTTGCTGAGACTAAATGCACTTTATCCTGCTCAATCAACTCAGCAAGCATAACACCCACTTGAAATGAACTTAATCCGCCAGCAATGGTCACCACTAATTTACCATCATTGGCTAAATGGTCTTTTAACCAATAAGCCGCATCTAAGGTTGAGCCGCCATTACAATGACGCAGCGTCTGTTCAGCAAAAGCACTTACGGGCGATTTGGCTTTTTTAACATGTTTGCTAAGTGAATCGGAAAGCGATTTTTCAACTTTCATGTTTGATGCAGTTTTAATATGTTTTTTAAGACTGACAGATAGCTTGCTTACTTTGGATTTTTTCATTCTTTAATCTCACACTCATCGGTGATAATAACTTTTTCAATTTCAATAGGATTAACGGGCACATCTTGATGTCCAGAGCGGCTCGTGGTTGAAACTGCTTTAATTTTATCGACGACATCCATCCCGTCGATGACTTTGCCGAATACACAATAGCCCCAACCGCTTTCCGTTTCTGCACGGAAATTAAGGAAGTCATTATCAGCCACATTAATGAAAAACTGCGCGGATGCCGAATGAGGATCAGATGTTCTTGCCATAGCAATGGTGCCGCGTTTATTTTGCTCGCCATTTTTGGCTTCGTTTTTAATGGGAGGCCTTGTTTTCTTTGATTTCATATCAGCATCAAAACCGCCGCCTTGAATCATAAAACCATTGATAACCCGGTGAAATATGACACCATCGTAAAAGCCTTCTTTTGCATATTGTAAAAAATTGTTAGCAGTTTCAGGGGTTTTCTCAAAATCCAGCTCTAGGGTAATAGCGCCTTGGTTCGTTTGTAAAATGATCATTGTTATTCCTCATTAAAAATTTAGCCGCACATTATACCAGAATTAAACGACTTTAACTATCAAATCCACCGCATCCGAGCGTCCATGATCATCCACTACCCGCACGGTAAATTGCCCTGGTTTTGCCGTCCACAAATAGGGTTTATTTTCAGTGGTAGAACCTGCGTAACTTTCATTGATAAACCAATGGATTTTACGAACATCCGCATCGACGGTTGCCGTAAATGGGATAATATTGCCTTCTAATGCATGACTGCGTAGGACATAGTTTTTAGCTAATTGCGGCGAGGTTATCTGCGGATCTAATCCATGCTGGTCTGTGCTGCATGAACTTGCATAATCGGGAGGGATGCGGCGCTGTATGCCGGCTTGTTTAAAAATTTTTAATAAATCCGTAGGCCAAAATTCATAAATTTCAAAGCGGGTATTTTCATTAAATTCACAGGCACGTAATCCTGTTTTTTTATCAATAGGAATTTCTCTATAGATAGTATCGCTTTTTATTGGTGATTTGCCTGGAATAAACCAGGTCATCTCCGTATTTTTACAATAGCGGGTGGGTAACATGCCAGATGCTTTACAAACAGCAATTTTCGTTAAATTCATGGCATTAGGATTTTTAGGAATAGTCGTCAGTGTACTGGTTTGTTTATTAATTCTATCAATAATCTCAAAAAGCAAGGGCGCTGCCAGACTTTTACCAACAAAGACAGGATTACTATGATTATTGAAATTTCCAAACCAAACCACTAAAACATATTGACCAAAAACACCTACTGCCCAGGCATCACGAAATCCTGAGGAAGTGCCTGTTTTCCAAGAAACTGGCACCGATGAACCAGCATCTTTTAACATATCTAATACCAAGAAACTTGCTTCTCTGCTCAATAAATGTTTCCCAGCTGCAATGGTTTCATCATCACTTTTGCGCAAGGGATGCCAAACGCCATCATTTACTAGCATGACATAAAGACCTGCTAATTCCTGCATGGTTAACTCAGCGCCGCCTAATACTAAAGCAAGACCATAATAAGTTTGTGATTTTAGTTGTTTTATGTTTGCCGCAGCCAATAATTCATAAAGATTAGGATGCGCAAGCTGATCGGCAAGATAAATCGCAGGGATATTACGACTTAATGTCAGTGCATCTTTGGCAGTAATCGGGCCCATAAAATCATAATCAAAATTTTCGGGATTATAAGTTCCGAAACTTCTAGGAACATCTTTTAACACTGTGCCAGGATGAATTAACCCCTGATCTAAGGCTAGGCCATAAATAAAGGGTTTTAAGGTGGAACCTGGAGAACGTTTTATATCGGACCCATCAATTTGACCGGAAATAGCATGATTATAAAAATCAGCTGAACCTAGCAGGGCTTTAATACCCATATCACGGGTATCCACTAAAAGTACTGCGACGTTATTAACGCCATTATTTTTTTTACGTTCAATATATTGCGCGGCTGTGAGTTCAATGATTTTTTGTAAGCGTAAATCCAATGTGGTGACTATCTGATGTTTATCTTGCCCTTCGTGAGCTAATACCGAATTCACAAATTGGGGTGCAAGAAAGGGCAAATCTTTTATCTTATGCATTTGTAAGGGTAAAGCTATAAAAGGACTTTTATCCTGGTCTTCTGGATAGTTTGCAAGCCAACGGATAAATATTTTTTTTCGACTTTCTTCAAGCTTTTTTAATGAGGTTATTTTTTGCACAGGATTTTGCGGAATAACACTTAACGTCAATGCTTCAGGCAAAGACAACTCATTTGCAGGTTTTCCAAAATAAATCAGGCTAGCTGCTCCAATGCCCTCAATATTATTGCCTTCGGGCACCAGATTAAAATATGCCTCTAAGAGTTGTTTTTTACTGTAATGTAATTCTAATCGCATCGCATAAATCATTTGCCAGATTTTTCCAGCAACCGTTTTGGAATTTAATCCATAGCGAATACGTGCTAATTGCATGGTAATGGTCGATGCACCTACTCTTCTAGACTTCACAACATAGGTTTGCCAGATAGCTTTCATAGAGGCTAAAGGATTCACTCCCAAATGCCAATAGAAGTATTGGTCTTCTTGTAATAACGTTGCTGCTACGAGCTCTCCGGAAATATTCTCTAAAGGCACATAGAGACGGTATTTATCATCTTGACTGAGAGTTAAACGCAATAAACGATGTTGTTGATCAAAAACAGCGCGAGAAAAACTCACTTCATCAAGTAGAGGTGGTTTTGGAATCAAAAAAAACCCTAAAGATGCGCTGACAAACAGCAAAACTAGGGGTAAGCTATGCTTTCTTAATACCTTGATCATAAGCATGCCGAGTATATATGCAAATGAACCTATTTTCACGAATTTTTCATGCCATCGCTTCTTTTTTTACAATGATTTTTGGAAAAATATCATGGAGCAGCCCGCCATGGCTAACTCAGGTATGTCAAAAAATATGGGCTAATACCAGGGTTTTTTGGTCAGTTTTGCTTGCTTTAATAGTGTTAATAGGTCTTCTTATAGGGTACCAAAGCCTGCCCAAACCCAACCGCGTGGCAGCGCAAATTACGGTGCCTGCTACCACCCCGGTGGCAGATGAACTGGTACCTCATATTCTTACCCTGGATTTTGCATACGAAAAACCTGGCGCGACTCCCTTATCAGCAGCGGCACTTCATTTAATCGGAAAAGAGGTTACCGAAGGCATTACCCTATCCCCTGCCCTGCAGGGTAGTTGGAGATGGGAAAATGATAATCGTTTAGTTTTTATCCCTGCAACCGACTGGCCAGCAGGGCAAAAATATACTATTCATTTGGACAAGGCTATTTTTGCTAAAGGAATACCGTTAAAAACATTGGATTATTCATTTATTACCTATCCTTTTAATGCAACGATAACCGAATTCAAATTCTATCAAGATCCAGTCAATCCCAATATTCGTGAAGCGGTTGCCACTATTAGTTTTAATTATCCTGTCAACGTTAAAAGCCTGGAAAGCAACATAAGCCTGATGCTGCAAGCCATCAACCATGGTGCGCAAAGCAAAATGGCAGAGCGCTTTAATTTCACGGTAACTTATGACAAATTTAAACGTACGGCCTATGTTCATTCTGAACCGCTTAAATTACCCGAGATCCCACGTTATTTGGAACTTACCGTTCATAAAGGTGTTGCAGCACTCATAGGAAGTTCTGCAACCGAAGAAAATATCCAAAAGACGGTATTGATACCCGATGCGGAAAGCTATTTTAAAATTAATCAATCGACTGCAACAATAGTACGTAATGAAAGAGATCAGCCTTTACAAGTTTTAAACATAGAAACAACCGTAGGTGTGACAGAGGCCAATCTTAATAAAAACTTACACGTTTATATATTGCCAGAAGATCGTCCAGCCACTGCATTTGAAGAAAGTAAAGCGAATTATGCGTGGCAAAATCCCGGTGAAGTTACTGCTGATATTCTAGCTCTTTCCACACCGCTCGCCCTTACCCCCATTCCTACAGACAGAGATTATGCTACTTTACATAGTTATCAATTTAATATAGAAAAACCAGGTTATATTTATGTAAAAATTGATAAAGGTACGCAAGCTTTTGGCGATTTTAATTTGGCTAATGAGTATGCGGCTGTCATAAAAATCCCTGAATATCCAAAAGAAATTGGTTTTTTACATAAAGGTGCATTACTCTCTTTAAGCGGTGAAAAAAAGCTCTCTGTTACCGTGCGTGGGATACCTGCTGTGAAATTTTCCATCGCGCGCGTGCTGCCCGATGATCTTAATCAATTGGTCACCCAAACGGAAGGCAGCTTTAATAATCCTCAATTTTTATTCCAAGGTTTTAATAGAGAAAATATCAGCGAAATATTTTCAGAAATACGCGAATTCGATGCAACAGAATTAGCAAAACAACAATACCTGGCACTTGATTTAGCTAAATACCTGAAGTCTAATCCAAGCGGATCATTAGGATTATTTTTGCTGCAAGCTAGAGGATGGGACCCGCAAACAAAAGATTATATTTCAGTGAAAGCCAATCGCTTGATACTTATTACCGATCTTGGACTTTTGGTGAAAGATAATCATGACGGCAGCCATGATGTTTTTGTGCAATCAATTGCTCAAGGTAAACCGGTTGCCAATGCGACGATTTCACTTTTCGGAAAAAATGGTCTAGCGATTGCCTTGCGCAAAACGGATGCCACAGGACGTGCTGCTTTTCCCAATATGGACAGTTATATTGAAGAACGTGCGCCTACTGTTTATCTCGTACAATTAAACAATGATGTTTCTTTTATTCCCTATAAAAATTCCGATAGAGAATTGAATTTTTCACGATTTGATGTAGGCGGTATTTACCCTAGCAATGAAGAACAATCAACACTGAGTGCCTATGTATTTTCAGATCGAGGCATTTATCGTCCAGGTGACTCTGTTAATATAGGCATGATTGTTAAAAAAGCCTATGCACAGTCCATGACTGCAGGATTGCCGCTACAACTTACTATCACTGATGCACGCGGCACGGTCGCGCTCAATAAAAATTTAACATTGGATGCATCAGGCTTTTTTGCAATAAAGTTTGATACAGCAAATACGTCCCCTACCGGACAATATATTGCATCGTTATATATTGTCAAAGATAAACATCCTAGTAGTTTACTCGGTTCAACCACGTTCAAAGTAGCCGAGTTTTTACCTGATCGCATGCATATCACTGCAAAGTTATCAGAAGAGTTTACTAAAGGCTGGCTTTCACCTCATGATTTATCAGGCATAGTCCAACTTACTAATTTATATGGTACTCCTGCTGCCGATAGAAAAGTGAGCGCACGCATTTCTCTTGCGCCCCAAGCGGTAAAATTCAGTCAGTATACTGATTATATGTTTACTGATCCTTTATTAGATCCAAAAAAACCACCTAAAGTATTTAATGAAACACTTACTGATAGCAAAACCAATGCCCAAGGTATGGCAACCATTCCGCTGCATCTGGACCGTTTTGATAAAGCCACTTATCAATTGACCTTTTTTGCTGAAGGTTTTGAAGCAGAAGGCGGCCGCAGTGTGAATGCGCAAATGACGGCACTTGTGAGCCCGTTAAACTATCTTGTGGGTTATAAAGCAAATGGTGATTTACGCTACATCAAACAAAACAGTCAACGGCAAATTCATTTCATTGCCATCAATCCGCAATTAAAACAACAAGGTCTCACACCGCTTACTTTGCAATTATTAAAACAAAGTCCTGTGACAACGTTAGTAAAAAATGACAATGGTACTTATCAATATCAATCGATTATTCAATCAAATGAAATAAGCAAATCTTCATTTGCGATTAATGAAAGCGGCACGGATTATACCCTGCCAAGTGATAAAATTGGTGATTTCCTTGTTAAAATCATTGATAAAAATGGCACAGAATTATCGCATGTTAATTATAGTATCGTGGGAGAAAGTCAGCAGCCTTTGCCTAAAAATGCTGAATTAACAATAAAGCTTAATAAAGCAGAATATTTGCCTGATCAAGATATTGAGATGCAAATTACTACACCTTATACCGGCTCTGGTTTAATTACGATAGAACGCGATAAAGTTTATGCTTACACATGGTTCCAAACGAATGCCACAACCTCACTGCAAAAAATACATATTCCTAAAGATTTTCAAGGCGGCGGTTATGTGAACGTCACATTTGTCAGAGATTGGAATTCACCTGAAATTTTCATGAGTCCTTTGTCTTATCATGTTGTGCCATTTACGGTGAATAAAGCCAGTCATACGCTTTCTATCAATTTAACGATGCCCGATATAGTAAAACCTGGAACATCTCTACCTATCAACTACCATGCGGATAAACCGGGCAAAGCGATTATATTTATTGTTGATGAGGGGATTTTACAGGTTACTCATTATCAAACACCTAATCCGCTTGAGTTCTTTTTTCAAAAACGTGCTCTGCTCGTTGAAACACAACAAATTTTAGATCAAATACTGCCAAAATTTATTATGGCTAGAGAATTATCGGCGGTAGGCGGTGATGGAGGCGAAGCGGGTTTAGGGAAATATATCAATCCATTTAAACGTAAAACCGATCTGCCTGTGGTTTATTGGTCTGGAATAGTTGATATCGATCAAACGGTAAGGACATTAAGTTATAATGTACCTGATTATTTCAATGGAACCTTGCGCGCGATGGCGGTTGCGGTTTCGAATGATGCCGTGGGTTCAACGGAGAAGTCCACTAAAGTTCGTGGTGATTTTATTGTTAATCCTAACATACCTACTTTCGTAGCACCGAATGACACCTTCGAAATCACTGCAAGTATTGCTAATAATTTACTTGGTTCAGGTGCCAACGCCCCTGTTAATGTTATTATCAATACCGGCCCCCAATTTGAATTATTAGGCCCAGCGCAACAAACAATTAAAATCAGTGAAGGAAAAGAAGGAACCGTTCATCTTAAATTAAAAGCAAAACCCATACTGGGATCAGCTGCTATTACCATCACAGCAGGAATTGGCAATCAATCTAATAAGATGACCACAACACTTAGTATAAGACCCGTCAGCACTTATTTAACAACAGTGAATAGCGGTTATGGTAATGATAAAACTAAAACAGTTAAATTAGAGCGCCAACTCTATCCAGAAAAACGCACCACTGATGCTGCTATTTCAGAAAGCCCGCTCATTTTAGTTTTTGGTTTAGAGGGTTATTTACATAACTATCCTTATGGTTGTACGGAACAATTAGTAAGTAAAGCGCTTCCATTACTTGCCATGTCAAATCAAACCTGGTTTATGACCCAAAATGCCAATATTGTCACTGCAAAAATTCAATTGGCCATACAAATGATAGCACAACGTCAATTATCAAGCGGTGGTATAAGTTATTGGCCTGACATGAGCAATAATACGAATAATCCATTTGCGTCGGTCTATGCCATGCATTTCTTAACGGAAGCACGTTCACGCGGTTACGATGTGCCTAGAGAAGTGTTTAGCAATGGCATAGGTTATCTTAAAGATTTATCTACACAAAGTGTTTCTAATTTAGATGAAGCACGTATTAAAGCCTATGCTATTTACCTTTTAACTCGCAATGAAATTGTAACCACTAATTATTTAACTAATTTACAACTTTATCTGGAAAAAACGTTTCCTAAAGCTTGGCATCAAGATATCATGAGTGTCTACATGGCCTCTACCTATATGTTATTAAAAAATTATCCTGATGGTGAGCGCTTGATGAAAGCTTATCAACCCAATAAAGCATCTTCAGAAAATAACTCTGATTTTTATAACCAAAATATTGCGAAGGCTCAATATTTATATCTTATTGCAAGGCATTTTCCTGATTATCTCCCACGTTTAGGGAATGATCTTGTTCAATCACTTATTACAAGCTTGAATTCAGATGAAATGAATACCGTTTTATCGGGTTATGCGAGTTTGGCATTAACATCTTATGCAAAAAACACCCATCAATCGAATAATGCTGCTTTCAAAATTTCCGCGACATTAGCCAACAATAAACAAATTGCATTTAACAATACTGATAATGTTTATCAAAAAATAAGTTCTACCGACGACATAAAATCCGTTCAATTTCAGAATCTATCTGATAAATATTATTTTTATCTAACGGCTCAAACCGGTTTTGATAAAAATACAACTAATACAGTTATCAAAAACCATTTGGAAATATTTCGTGAATACAGAGATGCTGCACAAAATGGAATAACTTCTGCTGAATTAGGTCAGGAAATTGAAGTTCATATTCGAATACGCGCATTGGACAATGATTATCTTAATAACATTGCTATCATTGATTTGCTGCCTGGCGGATTTGAAGTGGTGGCCGATTCTGTTAATGCCAAAAACGTAGATTTTGTTGATGTTCGTGAAGATCGTGTGATATTTTTCACAAGTGCAACGTCAGAAGTTAAAGAAATTGTTTATAAAATTAAAGCGACAAACACAGGGAATTATATTGTGCCAGCAATCACGGCGGCTTCTATGTACAATCCTACTATCATAGCAAGAGGTAACACTTCAACCTTTATTGTGAGATAAACTTATGCGCATATTGGCCTGTATGTTGTGTTTTTTCATAACATCCGCAAGTTTTGGCATGGAAAATGTTTTTTATGTATTGCATGATAAGCAACAACAAGCATTAAAAATGCTTTTATCGCATAAAAACAAGGTAAATATCCTTATTTTTCAAGCATATATCATTGACAATAAAGGCAATGTTTCTGGGGTTGCTGATAAAGCCGTTATTGATTTTGGCAAAGCCAATCATATTCAACTTATGCCCATGGTAACGAATAGCAAATTTGACGCTAAGTTAACCCATCAATTTTTATCAGACCCTGCAGCACAGAAAATGGCTTTAAATACCTTATTGGCCATATGTAAAAAAAACCAATTTGATGGCATGCAATTTGATTTTGAAATGATTCCCTTATCAGATAAAAAATTGCTAACAAATTTTTATCGATTAGCCGCAGAGTTATTCCATAAAAATAACTGCAAGATAAGTTTTGCCATTGCGCCCACATTGATGGATGATCATTTTCCAACGGAATACCAAAAAAAATTATATACTGTCTGGCAAGGTGCGTATGATTTTAAAGTGCTTGGCGAGATAAGTGATTTTGTTACTATTATGGCTTATGATCAACATGGTATTGGCACCATACCAGGGCCTATTGGCAGCAAGCCTTGGGTAGAACAAGTCATTAAACATGCTTTAACACTTATTCCAGCTAATAAAATTTCATTAGGTATTCCTACTTACTCAGGCTTATGGTATATGGGCCCTATTCCAGATAATACACGAATCGTGATGCACTATAATGCAATGGACTATAACACTTTGCTTTATATTATAAGAAAATTAAAACCGCGCGTTTTTTGGGATGATTTAAATAAAGTGCATTTTTCATTTTATGATTCTGCTGGATTAAACAAATATATTTTCATCGAGGATGCAGCTTCGCTGAAAGAAAAAAGAAATTTGGCGATAAAATATAAATTACGCGGCATATCTATTTTTAGATTAGGTATTGAAGATCCTGCGATTTGGAAGGTTATTGATAAATAAAAACAACGTTAATTAAAGGATGTTATCTATGCAGAGATTAACTGCCGATGAGAAAAAACCATCTTCCGAAGATTTATTAGACATTTTAATTCCCGCACTTTTAAAAACTAATCCTCCCATGCTCAATGTAGAGTTAGAAACCAAAAATATTAAACTCATGCAATTGGCAAGAAAGTCTAAATCACAAGCACAACTTATTAAGGAATTGGAAGAGCAAGATGTAAGGTATGGTTATGTTGTTGCTGCATTAAAAACTCGTGCGACCACTGCTGAAAAAAAAGTTAAGGAATTAAATGATGCAATGGAACTTGCTGAAAATACCAAGAAAACATTAGAAACAGATAACCAATTGCTTAAAAAAAGATTAGGTGCATTACATGAAAAATTTAATCAAAGCAAAAATGAATCAAAAAAATGGAATTATGGTTTAGCATGCTTAGGGATTTTGGTGGGTGCAGCACTATGTGCAACAGGTGCAGGTTTATTAGCAGGTTTACCTATACTTGGTATCAGTTCTCTCATATTAGGCAGCAGCATTTTATTTCTCGATGTAAGTTTTATAGGATATAAGCTGTTTCAGCATTGTAAATCTGACAATCCTCCGGATTCACCTTCCTCTATAGAAAATACGCATGTTACTACTCAGAGCATTGCACTGCCCTCTTTACCTGAAAAACCAGTTATCGATTATGGTCCTTCTTACGAACAAAAATTTATATCCACTAAGCCTTTATTTAGTCCGCCCAATCCAGAAAAATACATACCATCACATGAAAGCAAAATTTCAAGACCATCACTTACCTAATTGCAATTAATATACAGAACTTGAAGCAATGCTAATAAATAAAGCACAGTATCAGGAATACTATGAATTGCGCAGTTTATTAGATATTGCTAGTATCTAATAAGTTAAGCTGCTTTATCATGCTAGCGATTAAAACAAGGAGAAAATATGCTACCAGGATTTTTTAAAACAAAATCGAAATCCATCACTCGATTTGAAGCGACCGAAGCATTTAACCATCCCGCCCGCATTTTAAATAAACTTCGAGATAAAGAAGCTGAACTTAAAAAAGATGCAGAAACAAATGGTTCAGGTTCTATTGATGCGCGAAAATATCATATTCTTTACGGGATCATGAAAAAAATTGATAAAGTCATCAATGATTTTAATGTAAGTACAGCTTCATCTTCTTCGGATGAAATGAATGAGATCATTCAAACAACAAGAAAAATGTTGAGCATTATTACCAATGAGCGAAGAGAAGAAGAAACAACATTATCGACTTCACGTAATCATCATCGTGAGAATGTGAGTAATGCCGTTTATTATACCACATTAGGTGCAACTTATGCTGTGGGAACAGCTGTTACTGCAGGCACACTAGGCAAACTTGTTACGATATTTTTTGTAGCACCTAAAGTAGGTAAATCCGTTCATAAAATCACTGGTTTAGATGATTTAACGCCTGCTACTTTGAAATTGTTGGATGAGCTATTGACTGAGCTTGATCATATTAATGCAATTTTCACTAAGCTATCTTGTGCAAATACTGAAGCAAAAGATACAGAATATGAAGATTTCATTTGTCCCATTTCTCAGGATATTATTCGAAATCCTGTTGTTTGTTCTTTAGATGGTCATGCTTATGAAAGAGATCAAATTGAGGAATGGTTTAAACATAGTCGAAGATCACCATGGAATCCCCGGGAAGAAATTCCACCAGGTAAAACGGGGAAAGATGTGTTATTCACCCACTATAATTATAATTCATTACTTGATAAGTATCGTAGAGAACACCCTGCGATGCCAGAAACTAAGCCTTCTTTGTAAATTGAAGATATGTTATAATTTTTGAGCACTCAACATTATACAAGGACAGTAGCAATGAATGCATTGAAACAAGATTCTGTGTACTTAACAGCGTTTGGTAAGAATTGGGGATGGTTTTTTATTTGGGGTATAGCACTTTTTATATTAGGGTTGGTTGCTATCGGTGCTACGACTCTTACTACCTTATTTTCCATGATCTTTCTAGGATCTTTACTGTTGATCGGCGGCATTGTCGTTATCATCGATACCTTCAGTTTCTGGTGGCATAAATGGAGTGGGTTTTTCCTACATTCACTGATAGGCATTTTATATTGTGCCATGGGTGTCATGTTTATTAAAAATCCAGCTGTGGCTTCGATTTCAATTACCTTATTATTAGGTATTTTTTATATTATCATAGGAATTTTTCGAACAATTAATTCTTTTTCATTAAAAACACCGCAATGGGGTTGGGGGTTTTTCAATGGACTGGTCTCATTATTGTTAGGAATACTTATTTTATCCAGTTGGCCTGCATCGGGGTTATTTATTATAGGATTATTTGTAGGTATTGATTTGTTATTCAGCGGCATTACTTATATGATGGCAGCATTAGCAGCAAGATCCTTAAGTAAATCATAACCATGCTGTAGGGTGGGCAAAGAGCCTGCCCCGCACTTGTTGCGGGGAGTGCAGCGACGT
>CAYVRW010000030.1:0-24334 GCA_964453575.1 uncultured Coxiellaceae bacterium
GCTCCTCAGCGCCGTGCCCACCAGCGGATTGGTGGGCACGTCGCTGAGGAGCGCTCCGTTGCCCACCCTACGATTATATCTTGGCCAAAGCAGTGGTTAACCGCGCCAATGTTTTTTCTTTACCCAATAAAACCAAGGTGATATCAATCGGTGGAGAAATAGTATCCCCTGTTACTGCCACACGCAAAGGCTGCGCTATTTTACCCATTTTTACATCCAAATTCTTTGCAGTGGTCTCAATCACCTGATGAATGGCCTCTTTAGACCAATCAGAGAGGTTTTCTAAGGCTTGTTCGATGGCTCTTAAAGCTGGAGCAATCTCTGCTGTTAAATGCTTACTAACAGCTTCAGGATTGTATTGTACGTCACCATAAAAATAACGGCTCTTTTCTGCCATTTCGGCAAGCGTTTTAACACGTTCTGCTTGTACTTTAACGATCTCTGTCAATGGGGGGCCTTGGGTCACATCGATATTTAAACGCTGCATATGCCAAGCTAATTCTTTGGCCACATGCTCTGGGCTGCTGGTTTTCATATAATGTTGATTGAGCCATAAAAGTTTTTCAGGATTAAATGCAGCGGGTGCCTTATTTATTCCTTTAATATCAAATAATTTTATCAATTCATCGCGCGAAAATTTTTCCTGATCACCATATGACCAACCTAAGCGTACTAAATAATTCAATAATGCTTCGGGTAAAAATCCTTCTTCTCGGTACTGCATCACGGAGACTGCGCCATGACGTTTAGAAAGACGTTTGCCATCAGGTCCTAAAATCATCGATACATGCGCATAATGCGGTGGTGTTGCGTTTAAAGCACGTAAAATATTAATTTGGCGCGGGGTATTATTGATATGATCATCGCCGCGTATGACATGGGTAATTTTCATGTCCAAATCATCCACCACAACGGTAAAATTATAAGTAGGCGATCCATCACTGCGCGCAATAATTAAATCGTCTAATTCCATATTGCTAAAAACCAATTTGCCACGAATTAAATCATCGAATTCTACTGCACCTTCCGTTGGATTTTTAAAACGTATGACAAAGGGGCCGGATTTTGGTTCTATTAAATTGCGGCAAAAACCATCGTAACGAGGCTTTTCTTTTTTCGCTGTTTGTTCATTTCGTAAGGTTTCCAAACGTTCTTTTGAACAATAACAACGATAGGCTTTGCCTTCTTTTAATAATTGATCAGCCACCTCCCGATAACGATCAAACCGTTTCGTTTGATAATATGGGCCTTCATCATAATGAAGATCTAACCATTGCATAGCATCTAAAATGGCTTGCACAGACTCAGGCGTAGAACGTTCTAAATCGGTATCTTCGATTCGTAAAATGAATTTGCCTTGGGTTTTCTTTGCATATAACCAACAATACAAGGCGGTACGTGCACCACCCACATGCAAATAACCCGTAGGACTGGGCGCAAAACGCGTAATGACTGTCATAAGAGTACTCTTTTGCTCAAAAAAGCGATAGTATATATAAGATTGACCTGAGACTAAAGGGCAAATAGAATGTTCTCGCGGGCGATTAGCTCAGCGGGAGAGCACTGCCTTCACACGGCAGGGGTCATTGGTTCGATCCCAATATCGCCCACCAAAAAATCCCCCCGGCCTAACGGCCGACCCCCTTTTTCAAAGGGGGTTTTGATTGGTCGGGCCGGCAACGACTAAATCCAATGTCGGTTCGCCGCAATATTTTGCTATCATTTGTCTAGTTTCAGACCGCAACCGCACGACTTCTTGCCAATCATTTGCTTCTGGAATCATAGGCTCACAAACAGTCACTTCAATTTTGGTAGGAGACAATAAAATAGAACCGTCTCTCAATAACTTTCGGGTATTTTTTAATGCAATAGGACAAAGCGGCGTTTTAGTATCCACGGACAATTGAAAAGCACCTGTTTTAAAAGGCCGCAAGCCACTAGCATAAGTAAACGTTCCTTCCGGATAGATCATGATAGGATTGCCCATTTCTAATGCCTTTTTAATCTGCTTAGTATCTTCCACATTTTGGGAAAAATCCCAACGATCCACGGTAATAAAACCTAATTTTTTAATAGCACTTGCAATGATTGGGGCTTTTAATAATTCTTTTTTACCAATAAATAAAGTTCCAGATGGTAATATAGAAAATAAAATTAAAGCATCTGTGTAACTAAAATGATTTGCTACATAAATCATGGGTTTTGCTTGATGCAAACGAGATGCATGATCGACTGCAATGCGACAGCCTGCCAACAAAAATAATAGTTTAAAACTTATCTTAAGTATTTTAGAGGCTATCTTTTTTGGCGTTATTAAAACCGAGAGCCAAACAGGAAGAATCATGATTAAGATAATTATTCCAACATACGCGGTATAAACAAAACGCAAACTTTTATTAGCAAATTGTTTAATACGTTTTTTAAATCCTGAAAACCATAACGTTGCCATTTGCAGATGAACTGCACGACTTTTACCTGATAATTCTCCTTTTAAAAAAGAGTCTTTGCATTGTGAACGCTGCAATTTACCACTGGATGTTTTTGGAATTTTTCGTAAGGGAACAATAACTATTTGATCAGGCGGAACTCCTATATTAATAGCCACTTGTTCTGTGATTTCATCCATTAATTTCTTTTGATCAAGAGGATCAGTCAGTTTGGATTCCGCTGCAATAATTAATTTTTCAGTTCCTATCGCAGGGTCGGATACACCAAACGCAATCACACAACCTTTGCGCACACCTTGAATATTGCCAACGACTTCTTCAATGCTTTCAGGGAAAATGTTACGCCCTGCTTTAATGATCACATCTTTTTTGCGGCCTGTTATAAATAATTCACCGTCTGCAATATAACCTAAATCGCCAGTTCCCCACCAACCATCAAAATAAACAGCTTGAGTGGCTGCAGGATTGCGATAATAACCCTGCATGGCCGAAGGCCCGCGAAATTGCACATTACCGACATAACGTTCTTCTAATGCAACAATATTATCATCCACTATTCTTATTTCATGACCTGGAATGGCAACACCCTCAGAAACAAATAATAAAGAATCTTTTTCCTGGGTGGTAATCACTGCTTGTTTATTTTTTTCAAATGGTTCACGAGCAATCTTATCAACTCTAAATTCTCTATTTAAGACTGGAACCGTTAATGCCACCGTATCTTCTGCTAAACCATACACAGGACAAAATGTTTCTTTCTTAAAACCGTATTTTTTAAAACGTTGATAAAATCGTTCTAATGTATGTGGATTAACTGCTTCTGCACCATTAAATGACAAACGCCAACCACTTAAATCTAACCCTTCTAACATGTCATCATCAATTTTTTTCACACATAATTCATAAGCAAAATTCGGTGCTGCCGATAAGGTTGCTCTATGATAATGAATACTCCATAACCATCGCTCAGGCCTGTTTAAAAAAGATAACGGCGACATAATAATAATAGGAAGTCCGAAATATAAGCTGCACAACCAACTCATTAAACCCATGTCATGATAAAGCGGCAACCAACTGACCACTGCATCAGTCGGCTTAATTTGCACTGCTTTTTCAATCGCGTGAAGATTTGCTAAAATATTTTCATGATTTAACAATACGCCTTTAGGGTCACCCGTACTTCCGGATGAATATTGAATCAATGCAGCTTGATCTATGGTACGCGGAATATTTGGAAGTGCACCGCTATTATTTAACAAACCATTGGCATTAACCACTGCTTTTAAGCTGGGAATAGAGGGTTGCAATAATTTTCCAAGTCGTTCTGCCTTAGAAAAAGTAATTAATATCCGAACTTCAGCATTATTTAAAATTTTAACTTCACGTAAAGCATATTCTTCAATTTTATCCATACGAAACGGCGGATAAACAGGTACCGGAATCGCACCTGCTAATAAAATACCAAAAAATGATTGAAAAAATTCTTTGCCTGTGGGCAACATGATGGCTATTGTGTCGTCGGGTTTTATACCCAAGGCTATTAAACCGTTTGCGACACTGGAGGCTTTAGAAAGTAATTCTCCATAGGTAATAACCTCTTCATCACCTTTTTCATCTTGTAATAAAATGTGCGGGCGATTCGGTTCACGCAGCGCATATTGAATAAGCACATCTTGCAAAGTTTTAACAGCGGTTAAATCTATTTCTATATTTTCTAAAACAGGTGAAGACACATGTTTCATAAAAAATTTTTTAGCAGGCGATGCGACCATCACCGCTTCTGCAATAGCCTTTATGGTATCTGCTTCAGCTAACACACTATCCGGTAATTGAATATCAAACATTTTCTCTACACGATGCAGCAGTTCTACTTTACCTAATGAATCAATGCCTAATTGCTTTTCTAATGACGCATCCAAGGCAATCGCACGTACCGCACGTTCGGTTTCTTGTTCTAATAAAAATTGACGAGTTAATAAAAGTAATTGAGATTCAACTATAGGTAATTTTTTTTCCATGGTTTATCATTATCCTTACTTACGCTTGAGGGCATATTATAATGGCAATTTCCGCTGAAATAATACCACTATGTGCGTTACGTGATAATTACATTTGGACGATCATTGATCGCGCCGCTGACACGGCGTATGTGGTTGATCCAGGTGATGCAGCGCCGATTTTTAAAGTCTTAGAACAATACAATTTGTCATTATCTGGTATTTTAATAACCCACCATCATCATGATCATTCGGGTGGAGTTTTAGACTTACTCCATCAATATCCAGCCATTCCAGTCTATGGCTCTCATCGTAGTCCTCTACCTTTTATTACCCATCATGTCAAAGAAGGTGATGAAATTGCCTTGGCTGATATCATATTAAAAGCTATCGAAATACCTGGGCATACGTTAGACCACACGGCTTATGTTGGAAATAACTGGTTATTTTCGGGAGATACGTTATTTAGCATGGGGTGCGGTAAAATTTTTGAAGGTACACCGGAGCAAATGTATCATTCATTACAAAAATTAGCGGCACTACCTCCTGATACCAAAGTATTTTGTGGGCATGAATATACCTTGGCTAATCTTGCTTTTGCAAAACATGTTGAACCTGATAATGCTTTCATTAAAGAAAAAATCAAGCAGATGAATGAACTAATAGCAGTGGGTAAACCTACTTTGCCTTCTACTATGGCTGAAGAAAATAAATTGAATCCTTTCTTACGTTGTGCTGATCCTCCTATCATTCAAGCCGTTGAAAATTATGCAAAGCAAACCTTAACCAATCCGGTTAAGGTATTTGCGGTCTTAAGAGAATGGAAGAACCACTTTAAATTAAAAGGATTATCCAAAACGAAGTAAAGAAGCTAGAGAAAAAGGTTCTTCTTTAGATAGTGTTGATTTTTCATGCTCACTTACTTTATCAGCGTGTTGTTTCAAAGGTTCTTCTTTAGATGGTGCTGACTTTTCATGCTCACTTATTTCATGAGCGTATTGTTCCGCAGTATTTTTATGAAATAATCTAAAAAAGAAACCTTCTTTTTGTTCTACAGGCTTTGCCTCGTAGTAGTTGTAGCTGCGCATACGCTCATGATATACGCCACCAGCCATGAAAAACCTGCAAGAATCATCATCACACTCATCAGGTGCTGCTCCTAAATAACCTATGAAAGTACCTGTACCGTTGGGCATAAAAACTCCAATACTATAATTATTAATAAAAAAAACAACAGAAATAAAAGCAGGGGGATTATCTACGAAAAAGTCTACCAAGTCAAAACAAAAAGCCGGCAAATGCCGGCCTTTTGTTTTTTATATCATCACACTATTTAATTTTTTTCAAACCTACTAAGCAACATAAACCCATCAACAAATAAATGGGCAGCAACGCCAATGCCATATGATAGCTTTGCAAGGAAAACACATGCACGCCATCGATCACGGCGCCATTCCAAGATAAATCTAAAATTTTGCCAATCAATGGTTCGGTAAATGATCCAAACAGTGCATCACCGGTGTTAATGAGCGCAACCACCGTGGCAGCTAAACCCAAAGAGTTCATAGCCTTGCCTAATGGAAAACTCAACATAAAAACGCCAGTACCTAAACCAAATAAAAGTAATAAGCTTCCGAATAACCATAAAGGAATGCTAGTGATATAAATCGCGATAAATAATGAAATCAAGGCAAGCGTCGTTCCTATAATCATAACGCGTACACTATCACCCAAACGGTCTGCTAGAAAACCAAATAATGGGCCGCCTACTGCTAATCCAATAAAAATTAAAGAAGTAAAATAAGCTGCTTCTGTGGAAGTTAAGTGATGCGCCACTTCGAAAAATGGATTACCCCATAAGCCGCCTAATACTGCAATAGGCGTAAAAGCTAATCCACTATAAAGTGTTAGCAGCCAATTTTTTTTATCTTTAAATAATGCGCGGATATCGGCTAGCTTAATCATGTTAGTTTTAGTAGAAGCTGTTGTTTTCTTATCTTTCACTACCAGAAAAAATATCACTGCAAATACTACGCCAAAAATGCCGCAGTAAATTAAACTTTCTCGCCAACCTGAATGATTGACTAATAAAGTTAATGGAACCTGACCACATAAAGCACCCGCCATCGCTGCTGTTGCTAACAAACCATCCACAAAAGCCACTTGATTGGGTCTAAACCATAAAGCTGACATTTTCATGTAACTTACGGTGGCAAATGCTGTTCCTGCTCCCATCAACGCACGTGAAAGTTGCGCTGCAATAATAGAATGGGTATTAGCAAATGCAAATGCACCTGCTGCACATAATAAAATGGCAAAAGCGGTTAAATAACGTGGACTATATCGATCTAATAAAGGCCCTACAAATAATTGTGTTACTAAATAAGCATAAAAATAAGTAGCTGCCAAATTTCCTAAACCCGCACCATTGACATGAAACTCAGCCATCAAATCTTTCGTCATCACACTGGGTGATACTTGCAATACATATTTAAAAAATAAAAAGAATGCGCACAGCGTAATAATTACCCATGGGTAATACAATACATTGTTACGCATGAAGGAAGTTTCTGCGGCAGAGCTAACACCAGCTATATTTTGGTTTGTATTCATAATTTATCTCATATTGCATTAAATTTTTACTAGAGGTTTTTTTTAGTTTCGCTCTTCGATCTCCCGTCCTAGTGTGGCAAAACATCAGTGGCCACTAGAACAGGCAAATAACGCTAATGACTCGGATGACGACATTGACAGGAATCTCTATATCATGAGCATAGCTACCCATAGAGATTTTATGGGATCCCAAAGGTGAGTTTCGTTCTATTTTTGTGCTAAATGTGCTCATAAGTTAATTAGTATATCACATTATCATTGCAATCAAACAAGTTTTTTTAATATTAAACATTAAATAAAATCAATAGGTTACACAAAATTGTTAGCTTTTCTTATTCTCCATTGCCTTAAGTAATGCACTGCCTAAAGCGGTGTCTTTTGATCCTAACTGGCTACTTTCGCGATGTCTTTGCGGAGCAGAAACAGGAACATTTGGGCGTTCTATTGATTTTTCAGCCTTAAGCTTCATGCTTAACTGAATGCGCTTACGCTGCAAATCCACTTCCAATACTTTGACTTTTACAATGGCTCCGATTTTTATAAAATCGTGTGGATTTTTAATACGTTGCTCAGAAAGCATAGAAATATGCACTAATCCATCCTGATGGACACCTATATCAACAAATGCACCAAAATTTGCAACATTAGTCACAACACCTTCTAAAATCATCCCTATTTTCAAGTCCGAAATTGTTTCTATTCCCTCTTGAAAATTTGCGGTTTTAAATTCAGGGCGTGGATCCCGACCAGGTTTTTCAAGCTCTTTGATAATATCTGTAACAGTCGGTATCCCAAACACCTCGTCAGTATAGTCACGCGGATTTAGACTTCGTAGTATAGTTATATTACCCATGATTTCTTTAATCGATTTATGCTGCTTAACAAGAATTTTTTCCACGATTGAATATGCTTCAGGATGCACTGCAGAGGCATCAAGAGGATTGTCTGCATTCATAATTCTTAAAAATCCAGCCGCTTGTTCAAATGCTTTATCACCTAATCTTGAAACTTTTTTTAATTGAGAACGATTTCTAAATGCACCATGCTCATCACGAAATTTAATAACATTATTAGCTATGGTGTCATTAAGCCCTGCAACACAAGCGAGCAATGGCGCTGAAGCTGTATTCACATCAACCCCTACTGCATTCACACAATCTTCCATGACTGAATGTAAACTGCGAGATAGTTTAACTTGATTTACATCATGCTGATACTGACCCACACCAATGGATTTAGGGTCAATTTTAACAAGCTCCGCGAGTGGATCTTGTAATCGCCGCCCAATAGAAACTGCCCCGCGAAACGAGACATCTAAGTCAGGAAATTCGATAGAAGCTAATTCTGATGCTGAATAAACTGATGCACCCGCTTCTGAAATAACAATACATGTCAATTTCAGCTCTGGATACTTCTTTTTAAGTTCTGATACAAGCTTGTCTGTTTCACGAGATGCCGTACCATTGCCAATACTCACTAATTCGACTTTAAATTCTTTACAAAGCTTCGCTAATATTATTAAAGAACTATCCCAATCATTATGTGGTGCATGTGGAAAGATAGTGGTATGCGTTAATAATTTGCCGGTTCCATCAATGATAACAACTTTAACTCCCGTACGTAAGCCAGGATCAAGGCCTAGGGTCACACGAGAACCTGCGGGGGACGTCATCAGTAAGTTTCGAAGGTTATTAGCAAAAACATTAATAGCCTCTTCATCCGCATTTTCACGCAGACGCGTCATCAGCTCTAACTCCAATTTTAAAAAAATCTTAATTCGCCAAGTCCAGCTCACTGTCTCATATAACCATGCATCAGCCGGTCTATTTTTTTGATAAACATTCCATGTATCTTGAATTTGCTTAATACAGATAGCTGTTTCTTCGTCAGTGAGAGTCAATGAAACATTAAGTATGCCTTCACGTTGACCTCGAAAAAGTGCTAATGCGCGATGTGATGGTATTTTTTTAATAGGTTCTTGATAATTAAAATAATCAGAAAATTTATTACCTTCTGTTTCTTTACCTTTGATCACCTCACATCTTACAAGTCCATGATCCCACAAATAATGACGCAAACTACCTAACAAATCATAATTTTCTGAAAATTGTTCCATCAAAATATGTCTTGCGCCATCAAGTGCGTCTTTTATGGTATGAATTCCTTTTTTCACATCAATAAACTTCTGTGCAGAAATGTCGACATCATTCTCTGGATTCGCCAAAATACCAGTAGCCAATGGTAAAAGGCCTGCTTCTTTAGCGATTTGCGCTTTTGTACGACGCTTTGGTTTATAGGGTAAATATAAATCTTCTAAACTTGCTTTGTTATTTGCTTGTAGAATACGTTTTTCTAATTCAGGGGTTAATTTATTTTGCTCTATGATACTTTTTAAGATAGTCTCACGCCTATCATTTAACTCACGCAAATAATATAATCGCTCTTCTAAGTTACGTAATTGGGTATCACTTAAACCACCCGTGGCTTCTTTGCGATACCGAGAAATAAATGGAACAGTTGCACCACCATCTAATAATTCAATAGCGACTGTAACTTGTTGAACTGAAACTTTTAATTCTGCCGCGATACTTGTACTGATATTCATAATAACCTAGGTTTGAGTGAACGTTGTAGAGATTTGCGGGGTTATGCAAGATGCTGATTTTAACCACTAATGTTGCTTGGAATCAAGTAAATACAATAATCAGTATCGTTCAGTTTTTAAACATGATATAATCTCACTTTAAATCAAATAATAAAATTAGCAATATAAATAGGACCATAATGAGCTTCGATTCTTTTAAGTTAGACACACGCATTTTAGCGAATATACAAAAATTAGGTTATAAAATACCCACCCCGATTCAAGAGCAAAGCATACAACCCATTCTTGCAGGTCAAGATGTCATGGGTTTAGCGCAAACGGGCACGGGCAAAACAGCAGCATTTGCATTGCCTATTTTACAACGATTACTCAAAGGTCCGCGCGGCACGGCTCGAGCTCTTATCGTGGCACCTACACGCGAATTAGCTCAACAAATTCATGATAGTATCACCGAGTTTTGTAGCGGCACAGGATTACGCAGTATAACGCTGTATGGTGGAGTCAATATCAATACCCAAATAAAAAATTTAAAACGAGGCGTTGAAATCATCGTTGCTTGCCCTGGACGTTTACTAGACCATGTTGAACAAAAAACAGTTACCCTATCCCAGATTGAAGTATTAGTACTGGATGAAGCTGATCAAATGTTTGATATGGGGTTTTTGCCCAGTATACGAAAAATATTGCGACACTTACCAAAAAAACGACAGACATTATTATTTTCCGCAACCATGCCGCCGGCAATTAAACAATTAGCGCACGAAGTTTTGCACGAACCCGTAACGGTACAAATAGGTCATAGCGCTCCTGCAACAAGTGTTAAACAAACGTTATATCCGGTCGAACAGCATCTCAAAGAAGCATTACTCATTAAGATTTTACAAAAAAATATTAGTGATTCGGTACTTATTTTTACTCGCACAAAACATCGCGCAAAAAAATTAGCACAAACACTAGAACAAGCTGGTTTCAAAGCGACTTCATTACAAGGCAATCTATCACAGAATAAACGTCAAAGTGCCATGAACGGCTTCAGAGATGGCACATTACAAATTTTAGTGGCAACCGATATTGCTTCGCGCGGCATTGATGTACTGAGTATTTCACACGTCATCAATTACGATATACCAGATACCGTTGAGGCTTATACACACCGTATTGGACGCACAGGGCGCGCTGACAAAACAGGCGAAGCATTTACTCTTATTACAAGCGAAGATTACTCCCAAGTACGCAATATTGAACGTGTGATAGGACATAAACTTGACCAATGTAAATTGGATGATTTTAACTATAACGCTGCAGGACCTGCCAAAAGCACTCTAGGCAGTCATTTCAACAAGAGTACTCCAAGGACTTCTTTTAAAACGCGTAATACTGGAAAAGTGAGGTTAAATACTTAACAAACCACGTTTCCCGACTATTTACAATTTACTGGCTTTTCTATGAGTTAAAACAGGAAATTTACGCCGTAATTGATGTAAAAACTCTAGATCAATATCGCTACATACGATACCCGTCTCTTTCGCAAGGGCGGCGCTTACATCACCCCATGGATTGACTATCATGCTATGCCCATAAGTTCTTCTTTGATTGGCATGAATGCCCGTTTGTGCTGCTGCTATCATATAAACCTGATTTTCTATAGCTCTTGCACGAATTAAAACTTCCCAATGGGCCGCGCCTGTGGGAACTGTAAAAGCTGAAGGTAACGCGATAAATTCCGCACCTTTTTCTTGCATAGCCCTAAAAAATTCTGGAAAACGTAAGTCATAACATATAGCTAAACCACATTTACCCAAGGGTGAATCAAAAACAATGATATCTTGACCTGGATAAATGATTTGCGACTCTTGATGAACTTCTTCTTCATTAGGCAAGGTTACATCAAATAAATGGATTTTATTGTAACGTGCAACACATTCGCCGCTAGCATTAAAAACCAACGTAGCTGCATAAACTTTATTATTATGGTCTGCAACCGCTAAAGGAATGGTTCCACCCACAATCCATACGCTTTTTTGTTTTGCTTCATGACTAAGAAAATCTTGTACTGTACCATATCCAAAGACTTCTTTATGGTTGATTTTATTTTGCGGAGAACCCATGAAAGAAAAATTTTCCGGCAGCACAACAAGCTTTGCGCCAGCATCTGCTGCTTGTTGAATAAAGCGTCTTGCTTGCTCTAAATTATAAGCTACATCATCGGTGGAACACATTTGGATAGCAGCAAGACATTTTTCCATATTTTTTATCGCCTTTTTTGCAGTAATAAAGGAATAATACAACAGAGTAAAATACCTGTAATTAAAATAGCTTCATATTTAACAATATTGCCCACAGCAAGTTGGGTAGGCGGCAAAAATCCTAAAATAATTGCACTCACACAGGTCAAAATACCTATGCCGCAAACTATCCATACTCCCAACTTACCTCCAGGAATATGATAAGCTCTCTTTACCTGCGCATGTTTGTAACGCAACCGTATCGCCGCAGAAAACATCAATATATAGAATAACAATGCTAATTGTGCCGTAAGGTTAGACAATATCCAATATGAACTATTAACGCTAGGCATAATAAAAAATACACCGCATAATACAGTGACAATCGCACCTTGCAGCAATAAAATTCCCACCGGCATATTTTTCTTATTTTGTTTGGACACAAAACTTGGTAATTTGTTATCTCTTGTTGCCACCAGTAACCCTCTTGCGGGCCCTAAGATCCAAACCGTGGCGCCCCCCAAACTACCCATAATAATTAACACTGCAATCACTGGAATAAACCAAGCCATATGATAGGCATTAAAAAATATACCGAAGGCTTCAATAAATCCTGATACCAAATTAAGTTTTTCAATAGGTATAACAATAGTAATAGCAAGACATGCCGATACAAGGGTAAACAAAATAATAACCGCCGAACAAATAAGTGCTAAAGGATAGGTACGCTCGGGGTGACGCACATCACCCGCATGCACTGCGGACATTTCAATACCCATCAATCCAAATAAAATATTGGTAAAAAAAGCAAGATCACGATAACTATTTAAATGAGGAAAAAAATCCTTAACCGTAAAATTAATATGGGTAGGTTTATCCAGATAAAGCCACACAAAACCTAATCCAGCAATGAGCAGCATGGGAAAAATCGTACCGATCACAGCACCAATGGAGACAAATACACTGGATACTCGCAGTCCCAAGCAGTTAATAAATGTCATGCCCCAATAGGCACATAAAATGACGGTTAACATAAAAAACTTATTTTCAACCAAGGCAGGATTGATTAAATAAGCCACGATACTCGCAATAAATGCAAATATCGTCGGATACCAAACGACATTATAAATCCACTGTAACCAAATCGTTAGAAAACCCCACTTGGGCCCAAAGGCTTCCCGCACCCAAACATAAACACCGCCGGTATTTGGCCAGCCGGTTGCTAATTCGGCTGTCACAAGAATGGTAGGAACAAAAAATAAAATAGCTGCAATTAAATAGAAAAACACCATGGAAAAACCATATTCCGCGCCCACGGTCAAACTGCGCAAGTTATCAATGGCGATAACATTTATCATGATTAGCGCAAATAAACTTAAACTTTTATGTGTATTATTTATACTTAAGCCCATAGAATTACATATTCCCATTGTATGCATAAAATCAGTACATCTTTCGCATCATAAGCAGGTAAAGACGGATAGTCAAATAAAACCATTCCTCGCAGGGTTATGAGGAGTGGTGTCCGGTTTTTTTATGGTTTGACGAATAGAACCTTGACTAAACATACGTAAACCGCTGCCCGAAGTGGGGCTTGGTAAAGATGTAACGCTTTCAATATCACAAACCTCAGATGGGAAATGCTTTTGTCCCCTATTTAGATTAGGCCGTCCTACCCCGAAAGTCAGATGGGACAAAGGCACCGAATTAAGTTCATGGGTAACTTCCGTGGGTCTTTTGCGGCAACATGTTTCTCCAATATAATAAGCACCTGCGACTAAACATGCACCTATCCCGCCCGCACTCAAACTTGCTGTTGCAATAGTCAGGGCTGACATTTCAGCAATCAATCCCCATACGGTAAAAGCACATGCCACCAAAGTAAAAGCAAGTAACCCATAGCAAATTGCCCGCTTCCACGGTTTATTTATCAAACTCGTATACCAAGGGTCGCGTGGCAGTTCAGGCTCTTTCGGTTCGGCTTCAGGTTCCTGATTTTTGGGCGCAGATGACTCTATATTATTTTCCAAATGATCGATACGCTCTTTTACTGCTAACATAATGGGATCATTATCAAGACGAATACAAATTTCATTAACTATTTCATATGCTTTGGTAAATCGACTGATTTCTGGCATCGCATTTAATTCTTTTCGCTTATTTTCCAGTTTGCCTTCGATTTGTTTTAACAATATTAGATTCGATGCGGAAGGGCCTGATGACAAAAGATCAAATTCCTGTTTAATTTGCTGCAATTCTTGGGTAAAAATATGATAAAAAAGTTCACGCCATTTTTGATTTAATATATCTTTTCTTGATTCTTTAAAATCAACAGGTTTAATAGGCGGCACTGGGTCCGCTGGTTTAATTTTTCTAATCTCACCTTCGACTTCTTGACTAAAAGCAAGATCTGCTTCATTTAAGATCCTCGTTTTATTAAGAAGAGGCCTTTGTGCAACTTCATTTAAAAATTTTTTTGCAGCATTTATAAAATTATCTTCGACTAATTTTTCAACCTGAGGCAATCCTTCGCGCTTATATTGATAAAGCTCTCGGTACTGAAGTTCTGATTTTAAAATGGTAGACTTCAGCTTAAATGTTGCAAATTGCTCGTGTAAAAGCTCATATATTCCATTGATAGCAGACAAATTTGCGCTAACATTATGAAGTAGATAAGAAGTATTTTGATAATATTGACTTAATAATAATTCAAATTCTCTAACCGGCTTAGCTAAATTTTCTATAAGTTTTTCGACAGCTTCAATTTTTAAAAATTTATCATGCTGTTTATTCCATATTGATTTTTTATAAGCTTCGAATTCATCTTTGTATTCAGCTTGAAATTCTTGCACATAGTAAACATCTAATTTCAAATTTGGATGTAAGCTTTCTCTTTTTTCTCTACGTTGAGTAAATGCCAATTTGCAGCAAAGTATATCTTGTTGCAGCTCTTGATTTAATGCATTAAGAATTTTTGCTAAAAATTGTTCTTGCTTTTTGAGCTTTCCTAATGTGTCAGATTCAGAATGATCTAATCTAAGCTCTTCTGACATCAACCATGTCAGCATTTCTTTTAAATCAGTGGAATTTTTTTCGGCAACATCTATTTTATAGCATTGTAATGCTTGTTTTGTTTCTTCCAAACGTGCATTAAAATGAGTAATTTTTTTGATTAATGCATCAAACCTTTCATGCAGAACAACTTTATCTTCTGATTTATCTTCTAAGACAGCAAGCTCACTTGCCACAGGTTTTTGTAAAAAAACCTCTATCGCTTGAATTCGATACCATTGAATAATCAATTGCAATCCATCGCATAATGGCTTATAGGTTTCAGACACACCTAACAATTGCGATTCCATTTGAATGTTTTCAAGCATGAATTTAAACGTTTGATCAATACTTTCAATGGATTGAAAAGTATCATCAGCTTTATTTAAAAAGTTTTCAAAAATAAGTTTATCAAATGAGTCAGATAAATGTTTAATGGGTGTGTTAACAGGGAAAACAACAATTTTATCTTGTAGATGAAGTTGCGTATTCCTAATATGAAGCAATAATTGCGAAGCATCATCTTGATTTTTTTCTTCTGTTCCAGGCATAAGACTTTTCCTTGCTCTTATCAATTAATGACATTTAAAGTCTCTTTGTATCGACGGCTGAGCAACCATTTGTTTAGGTCGCGAGAAAATAGGACCAAAACAACAACAATTATATTCATCTTCATCATTCAAACTGTTAGGTGCATGCACTGGAAATAAAGAAGGAGCACTGACGGTACGTAAAACTGCATTACACTTTATATGAACAGGATGATTACTTATTTCTGAAAAAGATGCAGATTTATGACTATGGCGCGCATAAGTTGCTGCTCCTCCCAATAAACCTAAAACACCACCGCTGCCCAGTGAAACCGCAAGTATCATCGTCAAGGAGAGCTCAACTGTCAAACCCACTCCTGTACCTATCAGTGCCGCACCTATTAAGAAACATAATCCTGCAAAAAGGGCACGCTTCCAGGGTTTATTAATTGAATACCATGGATTATTATTTTCTTGATAAGCCACTCGCGCAGGATCAGCTATACGAACTCCTGGCTGTGTTGTTACTTCTTCCTTTTTTATTTCTTTATCTTCTTTTTCTTCCAGAACATCAACCGCTTTAAATTTATAATCTTCTAATTTTTGGTCTAAGAAATCAGCCGTTCTTGCATAGGTATTCCGCATAGCATCATCACTCGTTTGGGCCGCTTTTCGATGTAATTGTTTAGTCAACTCACTAAGTACAGCTACATTTTTAGGAGATTCTAATAGAACCACCCACCTTGCATCCAATTGTTCTCTACGAGTTTTCAAATAATCCACTGGAACAGAAACTATCTCTTGATACTTATAGTTTGATACCAGCTTACTAAGCACATCGCGTTCTTTCGCAATGACTTCTTCTCGATACTGCTTAAACCCTTCCGTCATAATCTCGTTATTTGCTAGTTCTTCGACTTGTTTTTTAATGCCTTCCAACATTTTTTTCAACGAAGCTTGTTTTTCAACAAGTATCGCATCATCAATAAATACAGGTGATGTCGGTTGTTTACACTTAAGTACATGCGGAGACTTATTTAACTCATCATTTAAAGTAAGAAACACTTCAGTCATGTTATCAATGGCTATTTTATCTGTCTTAAAAAATCCTGGTCTTTCAGAAAAAGATAAAATATTTTCCATCAAGGAATGCTTAAATTCTTTTTTTGTTTTATCATTTTTTGTTTCATCTTTTTCTAATAGATTTTTTAAACAAAAAGCTGCAGCAAATACTATCTGTACTAATTGATTTTGATTTTTAATCGAGTCAATGGTTTTTTCAAGTTGTTTCAATTCGTCATTGATAGACGTTTGTGTAAGCTTATCATCCCATCGTAGCGGCACTGCTTGATATTTCATATCTTTTAAAAATTCATCAATCAGAGTATGCTTTTTTCTTAATAACTCATCTTTTGATCGCTTAAATTCATTGGGTGCACTATTATCTGTTAATTCAGTGTATGCTACTTCTTTTTGAATAAGCTGCCCAACATCCATAACATCACTAATGGGTCGTGCCTTTAATGCATTGTTGATTTTATCATTATGCTCAGCGATTTTTTGATTTAATTTAAATAAATCACCGCGAAGTGCCATCTTGAATTGATCACTTTGTTCACGAAATGATTTACTTAAATCTGCCTTATAATTAACCAAAATGCCATCAGCTATAGGTTGAAGATCAACTTTCATTTCGACGTTTGTTACAAACCCATCAACAGAAATAGCTTTAATATGAGTGGATAAATAATCCATATATGCACATATAAAAAACGCTTCCATGATACGTAAGGTGATCAAATAACTGTCACGAAAATTCTCATTTACTTTTTTGCATTGATTATACCAAAATTCCCTGATACTAAAAAAATCGTTATGGATTTGATCCGCACTTTGATAATCTTGAAATTTCTCTAAAAGTGACTCAATCTGAAGATTTAAGGGATTAGCAGCACTGTCGTTTGATCGTTTGTAACAAAGGGAACTTAAAGCGTTTTCCCGTGGATATTTTTTCAGATCCCACGCTTGTTCAAAAGATTGTTGAATAGATGCAAGTTTATTACTGAGTTCGGTCTTCACTGCACTCTCTCCTTGTCCGTCGGTTAATTTTTGCTCATTTTGCTCATCCGTTGGCTGTGCTGACCCCATAGGACTATCCTCTTTATGATGATTTCTTATTATCTAATCGTTATATATTTTTCATGTTATAATAACTGCGTTTTTAAAAACAATAAATAACACCATTATAAAAATAATAATTTAATGCAAATCCAAAACGAGGCTTGGTTAAATTTGTTGCGTCTTATTTTCATCATTACTATTGTTTTGATTGCAGCTCCCGTTGTCTATGCAAAAGAAAGGCTAATCCTAGCTATTTCAGGTATAGAAGGCGATGCACTCAGTAATGTACAAGCACGATTAGATGTTGAACAAGCATCCTATCAAGGTGAGCTTACGCCAAGAGATATAGAAAATTTTTACCGCGACGCGCCCGAAAACATTAAAAAAGCATTAGAGCCATATGGTTACTTCAATCCTGAAATTACTTCAAAACTAACAGAGAATCATTCTGTCTGGGCTGCGCAATTTAAAATCAAACCTGGGCCTGCATTACACATCAACTCAGTGCAAATCAGTGTAACAGGCCCTGGTAAAAACAATCTCGAGATTCAAACATTTATAAAAAATTTTCCTATTAAAAAAAACCAGGTATTACTTATCGATCACTATGAAAAAACAAAAGAAGCTTTTTTTGAGGTAGTGAATAACCAAGGCTATCTCAAAGCCAAATTAGATAAAAAAGAAATTCGTATTGATACACAACAACATACCGCGGACATTATACTTGAGATGAATACCGGACCCCAATATTATTTTGGCAGTATTAACTATAGCCAAAGCGGTTATGCGCCATCATTTTTAAAAAGATTTAATACCATTCAAGAAGGACAACCCTTTTCCAGTCTTAAACTTTTGCAATTCCAACAAAACTTAAACAGCAGCCGCTATTTTAAAAATGTTTCTGTAACCCCAGAATTTGACCAAACGAATGATAATAAAGTTCCAACCAATGTGGATATCACGCTGCCTAAATCGCAACAATACAATATAGGCGCAGGTTATGGTACTTTTACGGGCCCAAGATTAACCTTAGGCATGGATTTGCGGCATATCGGTGATTCAGGACAACATTTCGCAGCCCAAATGAAACTTTCATCCGTATTAAGCGGTCTTTCGGCAAAATATTATATACCGGGTGATAATCCCTTAACGGACCAATATACCTTAGGATTAAATATTCAACGCTTTTTACCAAAAAATGGCGAGAGTTTTTCGGAAGCTCTGTCTGCAGCTTATGTAAAACAAAAAGGTTTGTGGCGTCATACGCTTTCCTTAAATGCCTTGAATGACCTCTATAAGCAAAATGAGGAAAGACTTAGAAACAGTCATTTACTTTATCCATCTTATAATATTTCCCGGATATCAGCCGATGATATTATCAATCCAAAATTTGGTAATTCATTAAATTTCACTATTCAAGGCTCAAGTTCAAATTTATTGTCAACCACCAGTTTTTTTCAAGCTGAACTCAAAGGAAAATACATTATAAGCCCAACGCAAGCTAGCCGGCTTATTTTCCGCGGCGATCTTGGGTACACCGTAGTCAATGACTTAAATCAATTACCTTTAACACTTAACTTTTTTGCAGGCGGTATCAACAGTGTGCGCGGTTACCCATTTGACAGCATTGGCCCAGGCCGGTATTTGCGAGTAGGAAGTGTAGAGTTGCAGCACAAAATTGCCGGTGATTTAAGTGGTGCTGCTTTTTATGATTTCGGCAATGCCAGCGACCATTTTGATGATTCACTAAATCGCGGCGATGGTCTTGGTCTTATTTATACTTCTGCGATTGGTCCCATTAAATTATACGTTGGACGTGCAGAATCTAAAAAAGGAAAACCCATGGCTGTTGAATTAAGCATAGGACCTGAATTGTAATGCGGTATTTTATTAAATTTGTTGTTATCACTTGCATGCTGAGTATTTGCACCGCCATCTATCTTTTAGGCGCTACACCTGCCGGATTAAAATACGATTTACAATGGTTATCAACCCAGTTACCAGGAAAATTGTCCGTAAAAAAAATGGATGGAACATTATTATCAGGTTTCATATTACATGATCTTTCTTATCAAACGACTGAACAAGATATCACATTTAAATTACTTGATGTTCACTGGAACCCGTTTTCATTGCTTAAAGGTAAACTTGAAATTAAACAGTTAAATATAAAAGATGGTTATATTATATTATCTGATAAAAATAAAACTCCGGAAAAAACTAACTTACAGCTTATACGTTTATGGCAACGCATCCTATTACATCGTCTTACTATTGAAAACCTTTATATCAAACAATCCTCATCAACCATAGAACTTAATGGCGACCTTACCGATCACTGGGACCTGCGTTGGAAGCTGCATGAAATTGCTATAAAAAAGTGGTTTCCAAATTATCATGGTTATATAAACAGCGAAGGCATTCTATCGGGCAATTTATCTGAACCCACTTTGCACACGACATTCAATGCAAATAATCTGGTTTTTTCGGGACAATCCATTGATCAATTAAAGGGTGAGGCTGATATATCTTTAAAAAAATCGAATTATTTTTCTTCCATCAAGTTAACGCTTTTTGATACGAATTTATCAGATCATTTTTATAAAAAATTATCGATCAATGCAACTAGCCATATTACTCAAAAAAATAAACTTCTCACTGCCATAGTTCAACTTCAGCTTGAAAAATTAGCTATACTTTCAGCAACTATTTCTTTACCTGACTATGCCGGCTTATCAAATCCAGAACAAAAAATAGATGCTCGAGTTAATCTTAGACCGTTTGATATTAATATTATTTTTCCGAATCAATCTTATCTTAAAAATCCCCATGGAAAAATATCAGCTAATTTCGATATACATGGACCATTTTTAAATCCTATTGTTACAGGTAAATTTAGCATCGATAATTTGAATTTTGGAATTCCAAGTTTAGGCATACATCCAGAAGCTATTTTTATTCAAGGAAATTTAACTGCCAATAAAATAATAAATTTAAAAGGACACCTGCAATCAGGAACAGGTAAAGCGCATTTTGATGGAAATGTTGATCTTAACCAGAAGCATTACCCTATGACTTTATCGCTGCAAGGTGAGCATTTATCCGCAGTGCAATTATCTGAGTATAAAGTGCTGATCTCTCCTGATGTAACAATACAATTAATGTATCCTGTCTTACAATTACAAGGCAAAGTGCTTATACCTTTTGCAGAAATTAAACCTAAAAATTTTAGTGGAACTACAACACTCCCCGAAGAAGTGGTATGGATTAAACAGAAAAAAATTACAACGAGCATGCCTTGGAACACCGTTTTAGCTATCGACCTTAATTTAGGTGATAAAATTAATGTTTTTTATAAAAATTTGGAAGCGTCCCTTGCAGGACATATTCGCATTACCAAAGAAATTGATAGCCCAGCTGCTGCACGAGGAGAATTTTACACACTGCAAGGAAGATACGTCGCGTATAGCCAAAAACTTGCGATTGAAAACGGACGATTAATTTATGCAGGCAATACGCTTACTAATCCTGGTTTAGAAATTGCAGCGATCAAAAAAGTAAGGCGGGTTATTACTAATAACTCAGATGAATTTAATACGCGCATACCTTTATATGCTGGCACAGAATCGATTAAAGTAGGCATTCGCATTCATGGTACTGCAGATAAACCTATTATTTCATTATTTTCTATTCCTTCTGATTTAACACAGGCTGATATTTTGTCGTATATTATTTTAGGTCAACCGCAATCCAATGCTTCGACTAGTCAAGGTGCTGCCATATTAAGTATTTTAACTACACTTAATCCAAACGGCGCAAAAATCAACCATTATACCGAAAAACTGCAAGAAATGCTGGGGCTTAGTGAATTAAATATAGAATCTGTACAGAATTTTAATCCTGATTCCAAATCGATTGAATCAACCCCTTCGTTTGTCATTGGCAAGCAACTTACAAAAAAATTATCGCTGCATTACAGTATTGGTTTATTTGATCCTATATCTGTTTTAAACTTACGTTATCAGATCAACCATCACTGGGCGTTACAATCTGAAACCAGCACCGTTGACAATGGTGCAGACTTACTCTATGTATTTGAACGTGATTGATTATTCAACAAAGGGAGTTTGTATGAAAAAAATATTATTACCTCTCATTGCCACAACTATCTATACCATAGCTATACCTTCATTTTCGGCGGATACCACTGCCATGGAAGAAACAAACCCGCCAGCAGCTCATGGGGCTTTAGATACCTCAAGCATTACGCCGCCTAAAGATGCTATGCCTATGCCTAAAGCAGCCGCACAACCTGCAAAAACGACGACCCCTACACCGCCTACTAGTATGTACGCACCCGAACCACCCGTTTCGCCGCCCGGATCAGTAGCACAGCCTGCTTTGCCAGCACCAGCAGCAACTACACCGCCGCCTGCGACCCCGTCGCCCGAAGCAAAACCTGCGCCGCCGGCACCGGATGCTCCGCCAGCAAAACCTGCAGTGCCCGCAACGGCCGCACAACCTGCTCCAGATGCAGCTGTAGTACCCAATGTAAGAACGCAACCAGCAACACCTGCTTCTACTCCTGCACCTAGTACAACTTTGCCTACTCTTAATATGCAATAATAAACTTTTCATCAAACATGATGATTTTTATAATCATCATGTTTATGCTTGCACAATGAATTGAGCATTGGTAAATATAATACGTTACTTAATCATCATGTGAGGAGCATATAATGATAAGATATTTGTCTAATATAATGAAAAGTTCAAAAACCTCATCTATACCAGAAACAAATGACACCTCCGATCAAATCATAGAACAAGCAGCTTCATCGGCTAGATCAGATCTTGCAAAATATGTTTTTGATACTAAAAATAGAGCGAACTTTAACAAATTATTTGCTGCTAAATCACCTGTAACACTTATTCATGAGTTAAATACAATAAAAATCACACCCGATCAATTTAGACAATTCCAGATTTTTACTGAAAATCAAAATGAATATGCAGAACTCTTCGATCTTCCGCCAACCGAATGGCTGGATATTTTAATTAAAGAAAAAATTAATGGCGAAGATTTAGCTGCTCTTATTGGCAGCACAGAAATGCTAGAAGGCGCAGTGAGCGGGATATTAAATCTTATCGAGGAAAAAGTTTCTGATCCTGTAAAAAAAGTTAAAATTTACTTTTATTTAAACCATTCTGCTGACGCTACTGATAATGAAATTAAAGCTTTTTTTGAGAAAGTCGGCTTCAAAGATGCTTCCATTTTTCCGTTACACCACATTTTACACAACGTACGCGAACAATCAGGTGATGGCACAAGACCAGCCACAGAAGGAATACTTAGAATCCAACCTGCAGATGCTGAAGTACCTGATAATAAAGCAAGACTCCAAGCAGCATTACGCATATTACATGCTTGTGTAGACAATCATTATAATAAGGCATTGATACAATTAACCCCTACTGCACGTATTAATCTACAAATCGAACAAGATGCTTTTTTAGCAAAACAATTAGATAGAGTAACTGCTAATAAAGTCAATCAAGAGTTAAATGGCGAACTCAGTGCGCGTAATATTCCAGAAGAACATCTAAGACATATTCCTCTTACCTTCGATTTACCTGACAGTATGGGTTCTTTATTCAATAGGGAGGTTATGACATCAACTCGTCCGGCTTTCTATATCAGCCGTGCGCCCCACTCATCCTTCATGATTATACACGAGCTATCTTCAATACCAGCTGCTCCTCGTGAACAAAAACACGCAACTCGCCCTGTTACTGTAACAGGTAATGATCCTGATTTAGAGGAAGCTCAATTACAACACGTCCTCGACGATGTGGAACTACAACGAGCTATTCAGTTGTCATATGATTCTACACGCGAGCCAGTTTCTACAAGGCAGCCTGAACTGAAGGAACATAGGAGCAATCATTTGCGACGATGAGTTTTTTGTTGACATCCTGAGGAACATGTTCCTCAGGATGATAGGTTATACAAATTCGCGACTAGCTGCAGAAAATTCCTTCGAATCTTTTTCCAAAACCTTGCGTATCACAAATCGCGGGCGCTTTCTAACTTCCTGATAAATACGCCCTACATATTCTCCCACTACACCCAGGCCTAATAACACAATACCCAATAAGAAAAATATCACAGCAAACAACGTGAAAACACCTTCCACTTCAGGCCCTACAATGACACGTCTTAACATTAAAAACATCACAAAAAGAAAGCTTAACAATGAAATGGAAAGCCCAAGCATAGTAAACACTTGCAATGGAAATAAGGAAAACCCAGTGACTAAATCAAAATTATAGCGAATCAACCCATAAAAACTGTAATTTGATTCGCCTGCAAATCTTGATTCATGGGCAACACCAATTTCTGTAGGATTATAGGCATAATTTAATGCAAGCGCTGGAATAAATGTAGTGGCCTCACCCGTTGCCACCATTAAATCAACAATAGGACGACTGTAGGCTCGTAACATGCAGCCTTCATCTTCCATTTTTAATTTAGGCATCATCCATGCACGTAATTTATTGTGCATTTTTGAAACAAATCTTCGCCACGCGCTATCTTGGCGATTTTGTCTATGGGTATTCACAACATCATGCCCTTTTTCCATAGCAGCTACCAATTTAGGAATTTCTTCCGGTGGGTTTTGTAAATCCGCATCCATAGTGATCACAATATCACCACGAACACGTTCAAATCCCGCCATAATAG
>CAYVRW010000031.1:0-23911 GCA_964453575.1 uncultured Coxiellaceae bacterium
AAGGTATTCAAGAAACTATTATTTTTCAAAACGGCAAATTATTTGATTGGAAATAAATTATTAATCTTTATCGCAGCACAGATATTATGCAAATTAAACGAAACTAATGTTCAAAAAAAATATCATATAATTCATATAGCTATCATAACTCACTATAACCTGGGTTATGGTGCGCTGCAGTGCATGGAAGGTAAGTTTACAGTATGGAAACGCTAGAAACCACGTCGGAGAAAATTTTTCATGAGAAATAACTGATACTTCAAAATAACATATTTTGTTGACAGATAGCCTACCGACTAGTAGACTGCCTGCGATATGATACTATCAATCAAAAAGACAGAAATACTCGACGCCGCCCAAGAGATCATTCAATTGCGCGGTTATAATGGATTTAGTTTTGCAGATATTTCAGAAACAGTTGGTATTCGCAAAGCAAGCATTCATCATCATTTTCCTAGTAAAGCGGCTTTAGGAGTCGCTGTTATTCGTCGCTATCGCGAAGTTTTTGATAAATTTCTACATGAAGCCAATTTCAAGAGCTCTCCGTGGATAGAAAAAATTCATAACTATGCAAAACTTTATGAAAATGTTCTTCTTCAAAATAAACTTTGTTTGTGTGGCATGTTAGCTTCAGATATTGAAACTTTGCCGAAAACATTAAAGAAAGAGCTTCGCGAATTTTTTGATGCTAATGTTGCATGGTTATCAAATGTGATCAAAACACAATTTAAATCTAAGTCGGATAAATATTTACATGAAGTTGCTTGGCATATTATCTCTTCTTTGCAAGGAGGAATTATGCTGGCTCGTATGCAGGGGCAGGTAGAAATTTTTTCAAGTATATGGAATGCCTTAAGTGTATATCTAAAAAATCTCAAATAATTTTTTTAACAACTAACCTACCAACTAGTTGGTAATTGGAGAAAATAATGATTCAAGAATTTAAAAATAAAGAAGCCATCATCATTGGCGGCAGTAGTGGAATAGGTAAAGAAGTAGCTAAATTATTATTACAAAAGGGTGGAAAAGTAATAATAGTGGGACGTAATAAAGATAAATTAATGGAATGCGAAAAAAATTTACAAGCTCTGGGGGTCGTTAGCTGTATCGAATGCGATATCACAAATTATGATCAGCTGATAAAGTTTACTGCGAATATTCCAGAATCAGATTATTTAATCAACTGTGCTGGTATATTTTTTCCAAAAGCATTTTTGGAGCATTCATTTTCTGATTTTGATAGTTACCAAGATTTGAATCGAGGATTGTTTTTTATCACACAAGCAGTGGCAAAAAAGATGATCAATAAAAAACAAGGATCTATTGTCAATGTCGGCTCAATGTGGGCTAAACAAGCCATTAAAGCCACTCCTTCATCTGCATATTCGATGGCAAAAGCCGGATTGCATTCTTTAACACAACATTTAGCCATGGAATTATCTCCTTATAATATACGTGTTAATGCAGTATCACCTGCGGTAGTTGAAACACCCATTTACAATGCATTCATATCAAAAGAAAATTTACGTGATACATTTGACAGTTTTCATACGTTTCACCCAGTAGGAAGAACAGGTATGCCTTCCGATATTGCTGAAGTCATTTGTTTTTTATTATCCGAAAAAGCATCTTGGGTAACCGGAGCGGTATGGGATGTTGATGGCGGTGTTATGGCAGGTCGAAATTAACACTTAATGAAAGCTGAGTCGCACCATCTTTCTGACAATATTTTGTTTGCAAAACATATAAACCTATTCTGGAGATCATAAGTGGAAGTTTATATAAAAAAAGAATTGCAATCGAAGGGCGCGGGAAGAGAGGTGGGAAACGAGTGATTATTGCATTTATTGAACATAAGAAGGCATTCTTTGTTTACGGTTTCTCAAAAAATGAGACTGAAAACATTGACAAAAAACAAGAAAAATCATTAAGAGAAGTGTCAAAAAGATTACTTTCGTATACTGACAGGGAAATTCAATATGCCATTAAAGAAGGTGTTTTATTCGAGGTAAAAAAATATGAAACCCATTAAACGTAAAAAACCAAACAAAATTATCGATGCTATGCATGCAACCATGAAAGATTTTCATAGCATAGGATTAGTAGACAAAACAACAATGTCAAATTTTGATTTGCTTTGTTTACCGAAAGCAAAATCTTATAGTCCAACGCAATTAAAAAAATTGCGGAACCGTTTTCATGTAAGTCAACCTGTTTTTGCTGCATACTTAAACACAACACCGAAAACCATTCAACAGTGGGAACAAGGCGATAGAAGACCTAATTCGATTGCGCTTAGATTATTGAATTTGATTGATCATGCAGGATTAACCGTATTGATAACACAATAACATCTTAGGTTAGAAAGCATCAGAGGGTTCAAATGCTCGTTTTCGGAAGAATCCGCGATTCTGCGAAAATATTATCAATTAAATTTTAAAATAAATGCGGAAAAATTTAATAAAAATTCCGAAAACGAGCATTTGATGCCGCAGTTTAGCAAAAGTTGGTTTTTTCGCAACGTTACCCTTTCAACTCATTGATAAGATGATTTGCTTGCAGACTACCAATACCCGTCACATAATCATAACCAGGTTGTGCGGTACAATAATATCCACAAGAGCCATTGGTGCCATTAGTAATATCATGGTAATTAATGTCATAATTCTTAATAGCTGCTTGATATAATTGGCTACCAATATTTGTTATTTTACCTACTGTTGAATTTGCAATAGCGATATATGCAGCCCATTGTGGTGCAGCTGCACTGGTACCACCGACTACTTGCCATCCAGCATTGGCGTGTGCATTACCTATACTAGAATAAACAGAGTATCCCGTATAAGGATCCGAATGATATGCAACATCTGGTACGCCACGCATTTTATTAGGGTTATTAGGTATGGGGAAATTGCTTTGATAAACAGGGGCAGTTTCATAGGCACTTATACCACCACCACTGCCTAACCAAGCAATTTCTCCTACATAATTTCCGGTACTATCTATGGTTAATGATGTGCCACCGACAGCAATGACGTATGGAGAAGCTGCAGGATAATTCACCCCAGCACCACTATCGCCAGAAGAAGCAACTATGATTACGCCTGGCACATTAAGGTATTCATCAAATGATGTTTCAATTGAAAATTCAGGCGCACCCCAACTTAAAGAGATAACGTTTGCCCCATGTTGCACAGCGACCTGTATAGCATTGTATAATGAAGCTGGATTATCATCTTTAGCTTCCACTAAAATGATATTAGCTCGAGGTGCGATAGCATGTGCCCACTCTACATCAAGCGCAATTTCACCTGCCCAATTTTCATTCATTTGTGGTTGTGTACCATCAGCATAGATTTTAGTAAAACATCCATTAGCAGTTGTGCATGGACGTAACCCAAATGCTTGGCTAAAAATGGCTAAATCTTGTTCAATATTAGGGTGATCATAAGCATCTACAATGGCAATAACTTGTCCTTCACCTCGCGAAGTAATTTGATTAATTCCATAAGCTGTTTTTACTTGCTTAGGTCTTAAACCTGAAGGCTGAAGATTTGATACATTGGGTTTGTAATGTATAGGAAGATAAATTTTGCCCGGGACATGTGATTGTGATGTTGCATAAGCAGGAGCAATGATGATACTAGCTAAAACAGACGCAGATAAAATACTTAATATCTTACTCATAAGTTAAGCTCTCCATTTAATAATGTTTTGAACTCTTCCATGGATAAAAACATCATTTTACTTTAACTGAAGTATTATCTTAGCGCGATTCAATAATCCTGTCGCAGGATTTGTTAGCTGTTAGATGAAATGACCAAATATCACACATTCTGCAGGTAAGGGGGTCAAATCCGGCCCCCTCTTCATTTCTCTTCATTTCACTATACATTGGTTAAATTGGCAACTTTTGGGATCTGGTGAAGAGGCTGAGCAAAAACTCATTGCGACTGCTGTAGCTCGATCTTCTGTCGATCCTTCACTTCTCCACATATGGCCGCCTTTATCATTTACATAGCATTGCCACTGAGCAAAGGCATTAAAGCTAAACATACTTACAGAGATGCACAGCAACAATTTCAATATCTTTGTTTTCATAGTCAATCTCCATAGCTGTCTATAATTACTATTATAATCTATTTTATAGGGAAGCGGCTGCGTTCTACCGAGTTACGACATACCCACCTCTGTCACTTGCAACATAACGAATAATATGGTTATATTTTAATCAGTTTATCAAAAACGAAGTACAGTAATAGGTGGCCATTACTTGATCGATAAAAAAATAATTTGGCATGTGATTTATAGTGACGACATTGGACAGGAATGAAACTTGTAACCTGTCCAATGTCGTCATTTAAATTAAGCTCTTAACTGCCACCATATTCCTAGGGGGGTAGGCATCAGTTTTGCTATCTCCTGTTCTTTAAGAGAAATACATCTCGAAAGATCGTCTTCCATATAGCGTACCCAACCCAACCCGAAGAAGACTTTGCAGTACAGCAACATCATTTATTAAGCTTTATAGGCCAGCCTAAAGGTACGAAGACTTCAACTAGCCTAAACTTTCATAATATCTCATTAATTAGATTCAGTTTTTTAGGAGCATTCTAAAGAGTTTTTAGAGAACATTTCTACCGAGGTACAGCAATTATATGCAAAATAGTTGCACAACAAGATCAATATATATACAATATATCCCTTTATTGTAAAATATATATCAACCAAATTTTATTATTGCTAAATAGAGAGGTAAACAAAATGTTCCGCCAATTATTAATGCTTGCTGCAATCTCTGCATTGAAACCATCAGCAGAACCCGTAAGAGTAACACGAGAGAGTGATAACATGGGATTTCCTGGTTATACAAAAGCCCATGGATTATTTAATAAATCATCTTCTATAAATAAGCAAGATCCATCTGTACTAAAATTTACCTGCCCTAATAGTAAAGATGTTGAAAATCAATTGAATAAAAATTGGGTGCACTTGCCCCCCGATAAATGCGATACCTTTCCTTCTTCCACTGTTGATACTGATTATCCACTCCGTAGTCCTCTTGAACGTCTATATGGGGCCATAAGGCTGACATCATGCAATCCCTATATTCAGTTGGGCAATGAAGTCGAGTTGAACGTGATCAATCAAACATGTAATTACGGGTTCGGGTTAATAGTAAATACTTCGTTTGTAGGCTGCAGTTATAAAATAACTAATTCAACCGCTGATCCTTACCCAGATGATTTTGAAATCGGTTGTGATCCTCTACATCCAACTCCGTGGAAGCCTAAGCCAGGGTATTTCATGCTTGCGGCAGAACTACGAAATAGCAGTACTTGCAGCGTAGAAGGAGAAGGGGATCATTTTTCGTGTCTACGTAATATTCCACGTGATCCTATGTCAGGTACCTGGCAACCCGTTAATGATTTATACCCGTATTTTAATTATGACAATCAAGCAAACACCGTGAATTATACGTATAGCCTCAAAGGAGATGACGGTCGTTGCTGCGTAGTACAGTTTTCCGGTTTTGGCGCGCTTGTATCGCAGTCGCCTGATGGACAGCTTTCATTTATGTTTAACCCAAATGGATTAAATATAACGAGTAATAAAACTGAAAGTTGCAGCTCTGAAGTCTTTAATAATACAGCATCATCATGTATTGAAGCTGATACTCTTCTAAAATTACTCGATAACAACACGATTCAAGTAAGTTATGATGGATTTGGATCAGGTATCGTGTGTAACGCATCTACGACATTAACTCGGGTTGACACTGAAGAGACGGAATCAACGCCGCCATCAGTAAGACCAAGGTTTTAGGTCAGCAATATTCAATGCGTTAACGCATGAATTTTTAGTAGGGCACTAATACTTTTAGCAACTATAAAGTATTTGTGCCAATGCTTAAATGACGTATGGCTATGTTTTTTGTAACAGAATGACATTACATATTAATTTTCCATTTTAACGTTAGAAATAACCCATTTAAGTCAAAATTAGTAGTGTCAGGAACACCTACGCTCGAAGCAACAATACCTACTCCGGTATAACTCGCAATAGCATGGATATAGTTCATCCATAAATATCCCAAGTCTATTCCTAGACTGCTATTTGCAAAGTTATGTTCGTAAGTTAAGCCTACTTTGCCTTCAATTTCAGGTACCACAACATTGTCATAGGAAAAATGATAATTTGGAATACCGAAAATGATCAGTCCATAATGTGCATTAACAACATCTAGGTATCCTGCAATATCTTGTTTAGCTGTGCCCACTAAGAGACTTCCAGCCATTTTTGCATATATGCCTACACCTCTCCCTAATGTATAACTAAGATCCCATCCTAAACGAGGGCCAATGCCAGAAAATGAAAGATCATCGGTTGAAGTAAAATAAGGGCCGCTTGTTAAAAATAATTTTGGGTGATTGGTAAAAGTATTTTTGATAGAAGCATATTGAAGACCAGCGGCTATATGTAATAATGTATAAGGGGTTAGATTAATGCGCTTACCTACTTCAAGATTAACCGCATCCCATTTTGTTGCAACCTCTATGTTTCCAGCATAAAATCCATCGGCACTACCCGAAAATAATGTACCAAAAGGCAATTGCCCGTCGACATTTTCATGAAGATGATACCAATTGAGCTTTATATCATTGCCCGCGTTATAATAATAAGCCCCTTCAATTTGAAAGCCATAATCCCATTCGGGTGTAACATTATGAATAGTATTGATTCCATTGTTGGTGATGATAATACCCTGATTATCTGCCCCAGCGTAATTACTATAACTACTGTATCCTAGGCCATTTCCACCAAATGAAGGTTGTAAATAAAGTGCCGATGCACTTATTTCCCATGCATTGCTATCGCAAGGAGTGGCTACATTGCCTGGCATACAAGTTTTTTCTGTATCTTTAGCAAATACCATACTACTTACCAAGGCAAGTATTGTTGCTGCTGTTACTTTTAATTTAAACATAAACATAACGTCCTTTATTTATTTTTTTAGGTAAATTAAACGTTACCTGTCCATGTTAAACCGAGAGATACGCCATTAAGATCAAAGTTTGTCGTTGTGCTATTACTGATAGCAGAGCTAACCACACCGGAACCCACTTGACTTACTAAAGGATTGATGTAAGAAATCCAATTATATCCTAAGTCAATCCCCAGCGTGCTGCGCATCATTCTGTAATCATATTTCAACCCAAGTTTTCCTTCTAATTCAGGAACGACTACACCATTATTGGATTGTCTATAATTACCTGTACTATATAAATTGAAAGCACCTAAATCCTGATATCCGGTTACCGATTGCTCTGCAGTTCCAACCAGCAAACTTACCGCAGCTTTAGCATAAACACCAAAGCCACTTCCTCCGATATCATAGAAAAGATCTCCGCCTACACGTGGGCCCACACCTGAATAAGTTATGTTATCTGTGGTCTGAAAAATGGGTGTACCGGTTGGATAAAGTCGAGGATTATTAGTAAAGGTTGTTCGGATATCAGCGTAAGTAAGACCGGCGTGAAGGCGTAACATTTTCATATCAATAAAATTAATATATTGGCCAAACTCAAGGTTAACAGCATCCCAATCGTTTGTTAATTTGATATTACCCGCATATAAACCAGGGGCACTGCCTGCAAATAAGGTGCCTTGAGGTAAAAGATCGCGTGTACTATTTCTTAAATGATACCAATTAATTACTACATCATTGCCTGTATTAAATTCGTAGCCTGCTTCGAGTTTATAACCCCAGTCCCATTCAGGCTCGACGTTGCTAAGAAAATTAGGAGCACCATTGACTTCGATTAAGTTACCAAAAAAATCATAACCATAATTGCTAAATGAACTATAACCAAGGCCATTACCGCCCAATGATGGTTGGAAATATAATGCTTCAGCATTAATATGCCATGCACTGCTATTACAAGGGGTGGTTAGATTACCAGGTAGACAAGTCGTCTGTTTATAATCATAAGCAAATGCTGTTTGGCTGCTCATTACAAGAATAAGCATGGTGATTTTCTTTAGTTTTAACATAATAGTCCTTTAATGAATTTCAAATATTGCATCCTATGCAATGGGCAGAGGTATCTTATAGAATTATTTTATATTTATCAATAGTTGTGCTATCGATTATTTTTGCATGCATCTTATGAATACACTGCAAAGGATTCTCCGTTTTCCAAACATATGAAATGAGTGCAGCCATTTTAATATTTGTCGTGAGTATTTGTTCCAAATTATGCATATGAATGCCGCCAATGGCACAAACAGGTAGAGATATCTCATCACAGACTTTTTGTAATTCATGAAGCGGGGTAGGTATAACATTATTTTTACTTGTGGTTTCAAATAAACATCCTATGGCTATATAGGAAGGCCCAGCTTGTGTAGCCATTCGCGCTTCTTCAAGACTGTGGCATGATATTCCAACGATAAAATCATCGGGTACTATATAACATATGCGTTCTAATGGATAATCGTCTTGTCCGAGATGCACACCATCGCCTATATCCATCGCGACATCAATATGATCATTTATAATAAGTAATTTATTAGGATCAAGTCGTTTTTTAATGTGATATGCATTATTAAAAATAATTTTTTTCGAAGCGGATTTATTTCGGTATTGTACTATATTAACAGGCGATTGATTGATAATGTCAATAATCTCTTCAATAGGGTAGGGAATGACATTTGTATCAATAATAAGATATAAACCTTGTAATAAGTGATATTTTAGATATTTATTGGCAGAATGATATAATTTAGCGTGCAAATCATAGGTTTTAAAACGCAGTTCTTTCATCCGCTGTTTATCCGTTGAGACCGTTGTCATTTCTTCCAATACACGTAATGCTTCTTGCAAACGTTGCGCATTGGCTTGAATAATGCTAAGCAAATTTACACGCACATTATCTTCAATTTGAGTACGACCTAAATCTTCTGTAACGTCATAGCTAGGTGATGATATTTTAATGAGATGTCTTATTTCACGATATTGCCGCGTGATTATTTCATCATGCAAGATGAAGCGCGCAATGTCCTCAAGAACACGCGCGCCTTCTTTTGCTCGATTTATGTTAGCATTAATTAAATGGCTTTTTCGCATGTCAGTTCTCGCAATGCTTGCATGGTTAGCTGTGCGGCCTTTTCACCTGACAGCAGCATAGCGCCAAAAGTGGGCCCCATGCGCGGTAAACCATAAGTTTCAGACACTGACATGCCTGCTATAAATAAACCTGGATAGACATTTCCTGTCTTTTCTACTAACGAATCTTCTGACACTTCAACATCTAATGCGCCCATACCTTTGATGGATAATAATCCTCGCTTTGATAATAAACGAACTGCAACGGAATCATGGCCGCTTGCATCAATGACTATTTTAGATTCGAGTAAAATGGGGTCAAGGCAAGTAATCATTTTAGGTAACATAGTAACTGGTGTTGAATTGATAACTAATCCACAGACTTTTTTATGTTTTACAATCACATCTTCGACTATCGTCATGCTAAGTATCTTAACACCGGCTTCACAAGCCGAGTGAATAAGTCTTGAAGCGAAAAACGCGGTATCGCATACGAATAAACCTTTTGATACTTCTTTATGTGGAATATTTAATTTTTTTAACATGATATCAGCTGGCGCGCGCATCGTGGCTTTATTCATTAAAAAACCGCCGATCCACATGCCGCCGCCAAGATAATTATTACGCTCGATCAACGTAACTTTATACCCTTCTTCTGCAAGTAATCGTCCTGTCACTAATCCAGAAGGGCCTGAACCAATGATCAGCACATCAGAATCAGTCGCATCCATAAACTGGTCGTAATATTCACTTATTAAAGCTCTACTAATATTTTTTTCTTCGATTGGACTAAACATATGTTTTCCTTTTTTTATTTAATTAAGACAATCTGCAATGGGTTCTATGTCTGCATGAGGCATTTGTGGTAAATAGTGATTACTAAAACATGTTGTAATATCAAAGTTATTATCAACCAACCCTAAATGTTGTATATAACGATTTACTTTTTGCCAATCTCGCTCAATGTTAAGCATGTTTCTTGAAAAAAATGGCAGTGTACGTATGAATATTTTTTTAAATAATTCTGTGCGTAACGGTGGTTTAACATGGCAAAATAATTCATAAGCTTCATCAGGATTTTCAGTGGTATAAGCAACACCTCGTTGTGTTGCATTTAGAAATCCTCTAATAACTTCAGGTTGTTCTCGCATCATAATATTTGGAACAATATATTGAATAGAACAAAAACAACAGCATCCAAGGCCTGCTAATTGATCCAATCGCAAAAAATTTACTTCACCTTGCAGATGTTCTAGTTCAACTTTTTGAAAGTTTGTGAAACCAATACCAGTATCAATCACATTACGGCAAATTGCATCGGTAACATTCATGCCTATTTTTATTGTTTGATAACTATTTGAATCAATCCCGGCAAGCTGCGCAAGATCATCAATAATTTTTTTACCAAATTCACCGATGTAACCCACTCGTTTACCAACAATATCTTGAAAAGAGTTAATGCCAGAAGATTTTAAGGAAATAAGACCTGTGGGAGGTTCGTCGAGTAAAGTGCCAATAGAAGTGACATCATACCCTTTGGCCCTGGCTGCAGCGGTATGAATCATGGCTTTTACACCGATATGGACACTTCCTAATCCTACGATTTCAGTAACATCACTGGGATCAGTGGGTTCTAAGATTGCTAGATTAATATTTTCATCATCATAAAAACCTAGTTTTTTTGCGATAAAAACAGGGGTATGATAAGGATTTGCATACCAATTAAGTAATAAAGTGGTTCTGGTTTTGAGGTTTTTTTTCACTACCGCTCTCCTTAAATTATAAAAAGGAGATGGCGAAAGAATTTAGATACATTCTAAATGAGATCGTCGGCGTCCTCACGCTGGTATTATCCAGTTCGAGTTCAACGGGTATTTCTCAGCCGGCTTGCCAGCACCCCGCGCCATCTTTCGCGAATTATTAACACTTATTATGAAGAAATCAAGTAGAAAATTTTATATAATGAGCGCCTTTAATAACCTCATGGAACGAATTATCATGCAACCTTTAGAAAATAAAGTGATTTTTATCACGGGCGCAAGTCGAGGAATAGGACGAGAAATTGCACTAAAATGCGCGCGTGACGGTGCTAAAATAGCCATTGCAGCCAAAACAACCGAACAACATCCAAAGTTAAGCGGTACCATTTATTCTGTTGCTGAGGAAATTATCGCTGCAGGCGGTCAGGCATTGCCTTTGATGGTGGATGTACGGGATGAAGCCATGGTTTCTGAGGCAGTTTCTAAAACAGTTGCAACATTTGGCGGTGTTGATATTTTAATTAATAATGCCAGCGCTATTAATATGGGTTCATTACTGCCTGCCAAAAAATTTGACCTTATTTCATATGTTAATATGCGAGCAACTTTTATGTGCTCAAAACTTTGTGTGCCTCATCTAAAAAATGCTGTCAATCCACATATTTTAAATTTATCACCGCCGTTAAGTTTGAATCCAAAGTGGTTTAAAAAACATGTAGCCTATACTTTTTCCAAATATGGCATGAGCATGTGCACCTTAGGCATGGCAGAAGAGTTTAAAACCTATGGTATTGCAGTGAATTCATTATGGCCGAAAACTTTAATTGCCACAGCTGCCATTGCTAATAATATTTCTAAAATTATTTATCATATGAGCCGAAAGCCAAGTATTGTTGCTGATGCTGCTTATCATATCCTTACAAGCGATAGCAAGGTTATGACGGGAAATTTCTTTATTGATGAAGTGTTATTGCGCGAAAAAGGTGTTACAAACTTCAGGCAATATGCTATGCATAGATTTCTTCCTGTTCTTTCGGATATTTTTGTTGATAAAAAATAACATTTGGTTAAAATTACCGCTAAATTAAAGAAAAATTATTTAAAATGAGGAATAATAATGCTACGCAAAACAACATGGGAAAATTTGCCTTCTGCTATTTTAAGGTATACCTTTTTTGGATATGCTAATCCGCAAGATGAAAAAAACTTAAGTGAAGTATCTGATCACTTTAAAAAATCATGTGCCAAGGAGCTAAAAACTGCTACATTTCTTCAACATGTAGCCTATGGCGAACAAGAGCAAGCTGAAGAAATGCTTAAACAAGATCCTGACTTACTTTTGCAAAAGGGTAATGTAACCGATTTATCCGGCAGAACCTTTTCTAAAATCACTGCATTGCAATATGCTTTGTGGGCTTTAGATAGTCATATGTGGAAGATGCTTTATAAATATTTTGGTGATAGAAATAACGCTTACGAACAACAACAAGAACTGGAATCTTCAGGCATTGAATATTGTATTACTACAAGTATTCAACCCATACGTGAAAAACATTTTGAATTCATACCTATTGAAGTAACATTATATGATTATGCAACTCATTGTGAAGGATGGATCTATGGAAAATGCATTGATTATTGGTGTAAATGGATTGGTGGTTTGCAACGTCAGTTTCCTGTTCATGTCGTAAATGAATACTGTCATCCATCTCGCTCATTTGATCCTTATATTAACTTTAATGAAAAATTACTACCACGACAGTGTAATTTTTATGATTCTAAAAATCGATGTAAGGCTTCCTGGTTTGAGGCTAAAGGGCTAGGTATTGATTTTGCCATTGCTGGTGATGGACAAGCTGCTTCTGCCGGATATTTAGGAGGAGTAGCGGTTACTAAAAGGCGCGCTGAATCGGATTTGGCAACGTTAAAATCGTTGCATCAAGTAAGAATGAATGAATTAGAAGCGTTTTATAAAGAACTTAATAATTTGAAGCCTGTTATTTGTCTTAAAAACTAGTTATTATTACACCAAACATATTTTCCGGGATTATTGTTTTTATTAAGGATTAAATTCAATGCTAAAAAAATGTTTTCTTTTGTTAAGTATAATGATTTTTTCTCAACTTAGTTTTGCAAAATCTACACCTATCACTAGCTATGGAGATTTATTAACTACTCTTACTCAAGGTGCTTCTGTACGAGCTATTATACTTGTTAATAAATGTTCTACGACAAATGCTTCTGCAGATATTCAAGAAGATGCCATTGCCGGTATGAATTTTACTGTTTTTAATAAACATCCCATAACTATTGGAAAAGTGCAAAAAAACATGATTGCAACCTCCATAAGCACGTTAATAGAACATGGTAAATTAGGTACTATTTATAACTATGTTCGTCTACGAGTTTTTGATGATAATACCGCCGAACTTTTTAGTGAATATCTTGATCCACGAACTTATCAGCCATTAGGAACAATGACAACCCATTGTTCTATAAGCAATGGACATGATCAAAATGGTATTTTGTTGTATTCTGTTTCATGAAACCAAATAAAGATGAAAAATTAATCAATGAAATTATGTCCCTGTGGCTCAAATAAAAATTATGATGCATGTTGTGGTCTCTATCATTTGGATAAAGCTATTCCAGCTACCGCAGAAGCGCTCATGCGATCTCGCTATTCAGCATATGTCATGGCGCATATTCCTTATATCATTAAAACGATGCAAGGAAAGCAACTGCAAAATTTCAATGAAAAGGACGCTGAGCAATGGGCTAAATCGGTTCACTGGTTGGGGTTAAAAGTGATAGATACTCAAGAAAGATACGTTGAATTTATTGCGACTTATCTTGAAAATAATGTAATCAAAACAATTCATGAGATAAGTGAATTCAATCTCAATAATGATCGCTGGTATTATGTGGATGGTAAGCCGATCATCACGCCGCCCATCAAAGTATCACGAAATGACCCGTGTCCTTGCGGCAGTTCAAAAAAATTTAAGCAATGTCATGCTAAAGGTTAAAACGTTATTTGATATTTTTTAAATTAATTGACTGCTTTGTATCATAAAAATCTTTCCAAGGATCTTTTTTTAATTGCAATAATCTTTTTGGTAAATTGTTTAGCGTAAAAGTGTTTGATTTTATGCGTGTTGAAAGTTCATTCCATGCAAGTGGTGTGGAAACAGGGGCATTTTCTCTGGCTCGCGTTGAATAGGCAGCGACAGCAGTCGCTCCTCGTTGATTTCTTAAATAATCAATATAAATTTTATGCGTGCGTTTGGATTTCGTCATTTTATCAATAAATAGACGAGGTTTTAAGAGAGTGATGGTTTCTACAAAGGCATGAGAAAATTCTTTAATATCTGACCAGCTTGGGCCGCGTTTGATAGGAACAACAATATGTAATCCTTTGCCGCCTGTGGTTTTGACAAATGATGTTAAATGAATTTTTGCTAATTGTTCTTTAAGATAATGAGCGGCATCAATGACTTTTTTCCATGGTACATCTGGAGCGGGGTCTAAATCAAAAATAATCATATCAGGTTTTTCTATCTGATCAATTTGACAATTCCAGGGATGTATTTCCAGTACACCTAATTGAACTAAAGCAATTAAGCCATCGATATCTTTAATATAGATATATTTGCCTTTCTTATTTTTTTCTTTAATAGTAATGCCATAAATATGTTTGACCTTTGCTTCAGCCAAGTGCTTTTGAAAAAAACATTTACTTTTTATACCCTGAGGACATCGAACAAGCGTAAGAGGGCGATTGATAACATAAGGTAAAACCCATTTTTGAATGTTATCATAAAATTTTGCTAATTCAATTTTTGTGATATGTCCTTCAGGGTATAAGATTTTATCTGGGCTTGTCAAATGATATGGAAAATCTTTATTGGCAGGAGGAGTAGGGGTTTCCATCGTGACCTCCGTAGGTGATTTATCTTTTCGTAAACCTTTAAAACTTGGATGACGTAATATTCCTTCATTTGTCCATTCTGAAAATTCAACCTCCACAATAATTTTAGGCTTAACCCAGGTTACGTTTTTTATTCCAGATGGCCTTGTTGAAATCGGAATGCTTGAAGTTTCATATTTTTTTAATAATTGTGCCATGGATTTAAGTGAATCATCAGTAGATCCTGTTCCAACATGACCGCAGTATTTCAGTTTATTATCAGAATAAATAGCAAGAAGTAAGGAACCAAAAAACTTTCTTTCGCCGCGTGGTTTTGTATAGCCTATCACAATAAATTCTTGTCTATGAATGCATTTTACTTTTAGCCAATCTTTGGTACGTTTTTGATGATATGTACTATTAATTAGTTTGGATATAATGCCTTCCAATGAAAGCCGGCAAGCTTTTTGGTAAGCAGCGTTTCCGTTTCCAATAACATGATCACTATAACGTACATTTCCATCTTTTGTAGATTTAATTAACGAGTGCAATAATTTTTTTCGTTCAAGCAACGGAAGAGAAGATATATCATGATTATCATGATATATTAAATCAAATAAATAATATATCATGGGTGATTTAATTTTATTGTTAATAGTATTTTGTAAAAGTTGAAAATTAGAATGCTGTTTTTCGTCTAACACAACCACTTCACCGTCCATAATAACATTAGGTAATTTTAATGTTTTTAATTTTTTCACAATTGCAGGAAATTTATCAGTCCAATCTTGATGGCCGCGGGTAATAAGTTTAATATTACCATTTTTAATAAAACAAATTAGACGGTAACCATCAAATTTAATTTCATGTAACCATTTATCACCGTAAGGTGGTTTATCAGTTAAGGTTGCTAATTGAGGAGAGATAAACGTAGGCATTCTAGATGCTTTGCTACTTACTTTTTTTTTAGGATTAAGTCCAGAAAGTTGCTCTATAGATTTCTTACTTACTATGCTTAACGGTTTTTTTTCAGTGATATCATAATCTTCACTGGGGCGAGCATATTTATCCTTTATTTTAATTAATAACCAATTTTTCGGATCTTTCTTAATTTGAACTAATTTCCATAATCCCTTGAGTTTTTTTCCCTTTAATTCAAAAGTCATGTTACCACTTTTATAAGCTTTATCAGCATTCGCATCTTTTATCTGCCATTCACCTTCATCCCATAACATGACAGCACCGCCGCCATATTGTCCTTTTGGGATGGTACCTTCAAATGATCCATAAGAAATAGGGTGGTCTTCTACATGCACAGCAAGTCGTTTAACATTGGGGTCAAGGCTAGGGCCTTTGGGAACTGCCCAGCTTTTAAGAACACCATCAAGTTCTAAACGAAAATCATAATGTAAGTGGCTTGCTGCGTGTTTTTGAATGACATATAGTCGTTTAGATTGACTTGTTTTTTTCTCTCCTTTGGGTTCAGGTGTTTTTTTGAAATTTCTTTTTTTCTTATAGATTTTTAAGCTCATGGTTCAATGCTCAAGTTTTTATTTAGCATGTTTTTTATTAGCCGGTTTTTTTCTTTTGTGATTTTGCTTATCTTTAAGACTCTTTTTTAATAAATCCACAAAATTAATGACATTGCTTTTGCTAGGTTTGGTTGATGCTGCCTTTTGTTTAGCAGGTTTTTTATGATGTATTTTATTTTTTATCCATTTTTCTAATGTTACTCTAAAATTATCTTGGTATTCATTAGGGTCCCATGCGGTTGTCATGGATGCAACAAGTTGTTTGGCAACATCCATTTCTTTGGGCGTAATTTTATATGTTTTTAAGGTTGATGAAGGAAGTTCGAATTCAGAAGGTTTTCTAATTTCTTGATGATAGCGCAATAAATTAAGTACTAAAGCATTTTGGTAAGGCATAAGTGCTGCTAAATATTCGCGGGTGTGAATAATGACTTTAGAAATGCCTACTTTTTTGGTATTTTTAAGTGTTTCACGTAAAATAACATATCCTTTATCACCTTTTTTATCGGGAATGATATAATAAGGTTTTTCAAAGTCCATATAATCAAGCTCTTCTTTATTGACAAAACTTTCAATATCCACCGATTTAGTATGCTCACCGGCTATTTCTTTAATATCTTTATCTTTTAGTAAAACATAATCATGATCATCATATTCATAACCTTTGGCTACATCTTCCCAAGGCACTTCTTCACCAGTATGTTCATTGATACGCATATAACGAATGCGTGCTTTATCACGGCTATCGACCAATTTAAATTGGATATCAAATTTTTTTTCGGCAGAATATAGAATTACAGGAATATTAACCAGGCCAAATGTGATATAACCTTTCCAAATAGGACGCATAGGCTATTTCCTTTAAGGAAGTTTTGATCTATTTATGATATTCATGATTAATGATACGACAAACAGCACAAGGAAAATAAAAAAGACCACTTTAGCAATTTCTGCTGAAATGACTGCAACCCCAGTAAATCCTAAAAAGCCAGCAATGACGGATATAATTAAAAATGCAACCGTCCACTCCAACATGGCTAAACTTGCAAAACTTGCGCCCGTAACATATAAAATAAGTGAGACTACAAAAAAAATAAGGAAAACAATAAAAATGATTTTGGCAATTTCAGCTGAAATCAATGCAATTCCAGTGAACCCAAATAATGCTGCAAGAACAGCAATAATAAGAAACATTAAAACCCATCCCAACATATTGCGCTCCTTATCTATGATGAAATAAATAGTCAAAATTTGCGATAGTATTCCATTCTCATATAAGCGATAAATCTAAACAATTTAGGCATTACGCTAATATAAATTGGTAGAAACCCTAGGTGAAATCTCATTCGAGTAGTCACATCAATCGTTTTAAGTTAATATGTTCAGTGATTTTCAACTTTTTAAAAGGATTGATGCTATGGATAGTTCTCCTTATGCTGCAATGATTGTTGCTGGAATTGTGTTTGCTTTAGTTGCACTTATGCATTTATTGCGTTTAATTTATAAAACACGGATTATGGTTGGCGAAAAAATAATTTCTATGAAAGTAAGTGTGCTCGGTTTTGTCGTGGCTCTAGTTCTTTCGATATGGATGTTTGCGTCAAGCACCGCTGTAGGTTGATGATTAATAAAAGAAAAATATAAATCATGCACTATCTATTATAATAAAATTAAGGGGCCAATGAGTTTGTTTATGGCTCTTGACATGCTAAGATGGCTCCTTATTGAAACATGATGGTGTAATAATGATGCGTAATTGGACTGATGTTTTAGGCGATGAAAAAGTAAAGCCTTATTTTAAATCCATTCTACAATTTCTTTCTGAAGAAAAAGCTGAAGGTAAGACGATTTACCCTCCTCAAGATGAATTATTTACTGCCTTTAAGGAAACACCGTATGATCAAGTTAAAGTGGTCATCTTAGGTCAAGATCCTTATCATGGCCCTGGTCAAGCGCATGGTCTTTCTTTTTCAGTAAAACCCGGCGTTAAGCCTCCTCCTTCGTTAAAAAATATTTTTCAAGAACTACAAAGTGATTTAAATGTTCCTATTCCTAATCACGGCTTTTTAAAAAAATGGGCAAATCAAGGCGTATTGTTGCTCAATACGTCGTTAAGTGTAGAAGCAGCAAAACCTCAATCCCATGCAAAAATAGGGTGGACTACTTTTACCGATAAAGTCATGGAACAACTTAATAATCACCCTCAATCATTAGTATTTTTGCTTTGGGGCGCTCATGCGAAAAATAAAGGCGTTGGAATTAACAGAGAGAAACATTTAGTATTAACAGCCGCACATCCGTCACCTTTTTCAGTCCATCAAGGTTTCTGGGGCTGCAAACATTTTTCTAAGGCAAATGCGTTTCTTATTGCTAAAGGTCGTGAGCATGTTGATTGGGATTTAAATTAAAAATAGCGAACCTTGTGTTTTTTTACAAGGTCCGCCATCATGATTCTTAATTAAAATAAAACATACCGTCTGGAACATCACCAGCCGGAATAGTAGCTTCCACCGTTCTCCACTTCAAATTGATAACAGACACCGTATTGTCATTCATATTAGCGGAATAAGCATAAGTTGAATTAGCAACCGCAATACCAATAGGCTGTCTACCAACTTTTATTTCTTTTTGCAATTCAAGCGTATCGGCATTCAGTATTTGCACGGTATCACTGTCACTGCAGTTAATGACAAGTTGTTTGCCCGTATCAGGTGTAGGAACGACACGTAATGTACCACGGTTCTCTCCAAGAAATTTTCGTGCAACTTCTTTCGAGGTATTGACATCAATTTTAATAACTGTGTTGGCAAGAGGGGAGGTGACATAAATAAATTTGTCATCTGGTGAAATGCCTATGCCTTCGCTGCCTTTATCCACAGGAATTTGTGCTAGAATTTTGCGGTTCTTAAGGTCGATTACTGAAATCGTGCCATGGAAAAAATTGCCCACAAATGCCTTTGATCCATCGGAATTTAACACCAGCAAATGTGAACCGGCTTGATTGGTAGGGAGGTTATCTATTACCTTTTGTGAGGCTACATCCATTACTAAAATTTCTTGACGTACCTCACAAGTCACATACAGACGCTTTTGATCAGGCGAAACAGCAAGACCATGCGGCCCACATCGGCCTGGGCCTAAATCAAGCGTTTTAGCAGGTTTTTGCGGTTGTGCAAAGTCGATCACAGACAAGGTGTTTCCAGGAACATCATTGAGTGCAGAACTGCGAATATAAGCACTCCCATAATTGGAAACGAAAATATAATGTTGCGCAACCGCCGTTTCATGAGGTAAGTATTCGCCGAGATTGAAAGTTTGCAGACTGTGATCTTTAAGATCGAGAACAGTGAGTTGTCCTTTGACTTTGTTGACAATTGCAAGCTTGCCGACATTGGTAGAACTTGCTGCATAAACAGGGGATATTAAAGCAAGGGATATTAGGCATAGAATAAATGAACGGATTATAATCATAAAAACTCCTTTTAATATTTTAAACATGGCATTATTACTGAACGATTTCTTTTAAGCAATCCCATGCTATACTTAGCACGAATACAGGAGTTTTGCCATGCAAGACCGTAAATATATCCATCGCTTAGAGCAAAAAGAACCACACATTTTTATACTTATTATTATGAGTTCATTTGCGTCTATGGGTGCTATTATTTTCACGCCGGCATTACCTGAGATTGGACAATTCTTTCATGTATCACCTGGACATAGTCAATTAACTATTTCGTTATTTTTATTAGGATATGCCATAGGTCAATTAATTTATGGCCCGCTTGCTAACCGCTTTGGTCGGAAACCTGCATTTTATATAGGAATTTGTATAGCAACCATTGGTTCTATTTTCAGTATTTTATCTGAACCTTTTCATTCATTTGGACTCATGATTTTTGGGCGTATGCTTGAAGCATTAGGCTCAAGTGCAGGACTTGTGCTAGCTTTTACAATTATTAATGATCATTATTATCCTGAACAAACAAGACGTGTGATAGCTTATTTAATGCTATCTTTTGCCATTGTTCCAGGTATTGCAACCTTCATTGGCGGTGCTCTGGTTTCTCGATTTCATTGGATCAGCTGCTTTTATTTTTTGCTTTTTTACGGATTACTACTTGCAATACCTGCAAGCATGCTTGCAGAAACAGGAACCAATCTTAGCAAGCATGCAACACGTTTTAGTCAAATCAGAAAAGGCTATGCCATTGCATTTAAAGATAAATTATTAAAACGTTATACATTATTTTTTGCATTATCAGGTATGTGTGTCTATATTTATGCGGCAACCGCTCCTTTAATTGCTATTAACTATTTAAAAATATCACCCAGCACCTATGGCTTGCTTGGTTTAATTCCTTTTATTGGCACAGCGCTGGGGTCTATGACTTCAGTGCGATTATCCACAGTGCTTGAGCCAAAACATTTAATGAAAATAGGATTAATCATTGATGTGACAAGTTCACTCATGATAGCCGTATTTTTTTATATGGGTCTTATTAATCTGTGGATTTTAATTTTGTGTGGTTTTATATTCATGTTTGGCAATTGTATTATTGTGGCAAATGCTTCGGGTATTGCGACTTCGAATGTTAAAGATAAAGCCAATGCTTCAGCAGTTATGCAATTTATGAATGTCAGTATGCCTATGTTAGGTACATTTGCTATCGCATTAATACCAGGTTCGGCTCTCATAAAATTACCGGTAAGTTTTCTTATCACTATGTTTATTATGATAAATATGTGGATTTTCTTAATAAAAAAACAATAGTTGTTTTAGCGAATTATTTGCTAATAATTCTATATTGTGATATTTTGATCACTAAATATAAAACGACCCCATTTATTATGCGTATTAAATCCATCATTAGCTGCAGTATAGGCAATATTTTAGAATGGTATGACTTTGGATTATTTGCTATCTATTCGCCCATTTTCAGTAAACTTTTTTTTCCTGATGCAAGTCCTCAGGTTGCGTTGATTGAAACATTAAGTATTTTTGCAATAGGTTTTATATGCAGACCTATTGGTGCGCTGATATTTGGTTATTTAGGCGATAAACAAGGCCGCTCCAAGACACTGCGATTATCCATTTTGATGATATCTTTACCCACGATATTCATTGGATTATTGCCTACTTTCCATAACATAGGTATCTTTGCTCCTATTTTATTAATGCTTATTCGTGTGTGGCAAGGCATTAGCTTAGGCGGTGAATACAGCGGTAATTTAATTTATTTAGCAGAAACGGCACCTTCTAAACATCGGGCCATGATCACAGCTTTTGCAGGAACTGGCGCAAGCCTCGGCATTTTGTTCGCGTCCGTGATAGGTGGTTTAACTTCCTATTTCTTTAACGACAAATTTTTTATGGAATGGGGCTGGCGTATTCCTTATATTTTAAGCGGTGTATTTTGCTTATTTATTTATGCGACACGATTGCAATTACAAGAAACCAGTGCTTTTGAATACATTAAAAATAATCAACTCATTGTTAAAAATCCTATTAAAACAGTGCTTAAATTTGATATGCCATTTGTATTGCGTACGCTGGGTTTAGTTTGCATGGGTAGTACGTTCTATTATTTTTGTTTTATCTATGTACCTTTATATTTAGGTGGTACACTTAAATTACCTTTATTTCAAACTACTACATTGATCTCGCTATTAATGTGTTGCATGATTATATTAGTTCCGCTTGCAGGAATGATTTGTGATTATATCGGCAGACGACGAATGTTGTTATTTAATGCGATATTCATCATGGTAGTTACCATTCCAGGATTTTTAATGATGCATGCGGGCTATACCGGAATAGCTTTAGCTATTTTGATTTTATATACCATTGCAAGTTCATTAGAGCAGGGTACCACATCCGTTGCTGTTGTTGAAAATTATCCTTTATCGACACGATATACAGGGTTATCATTAGGATACAACTTAGGTAATGGTATTTTTGGCGGCACTGTACCTATTGTGAGTCAATGGCTGATTTATAAAACGCATTTTGATTTAGCCCCAGCCTTTTATATTACTTTTTGTGCTTTGATTACAACGTTAGTTATCTTCTTTTTTGTGAATGAAACACGAGGGATTAGTTTAATAAAACATTAAACTGGTGGGAGAAGTAACTTGCCCACCAGTTCTTAATCATGAATTATTAATTTTTATCAAATAACATTTTTAATGGTGAGCCTTCAAGAATAAGATTGGATGCTTTTTTGAAAATCTCAAATACTTTGTCTTCTGTTAAATCGCCCATTTTAGAAACAACAACTTTGGTAAGCTCAATGGCCATCATAGCTTGTTGATTACTGGCTTCCATGACATCGCTAAGCATTTGATTTTCGTCCATCTCATCTGATGATTCATCTAAATAATCAAACTCATCTTCGTATTCATCATCTGCACATTCTTGCATCATTAATTTTTTGTCCATAAACCCTACCGTTAGTTAAATAAAGAGGCTGTAAGTTAACCATGCTTTACTTATTTATGCAATAGTTTTTAAAATAGTGTAAAATGCGGATCGAAATTAATTAGCCTTGAGGGAAGTTTTATATGAAATTTTTCGGAAAATTGAGAACTAAAATAACTCAACAAGAAAAAGGAGAGGAAGAAGAAAAATTAAGTCTCATGCAAGCATCTCAATCTTCAGTACCGCAATCATGTGAAGCGTGTAAAGATGAGCTTAAAAAACAAATTGCTTTAGTTAATTTAATGCTCACGCAACTTCAGCAAATACCGCCAAAGGTTACTAAGCAAATTCTTGATTTATCGAAAGAAGGCTATTTAGGGCTTGCAAAAATAAAAGCAGATGAAAAAATTTTTACAGATATTGTAAATATAAATACGTTTATCAAGCGACTACTCGATGTTAAAGATTATTTCAACAAACCCCCTGCTTATAAAGACCAAGCATTTTTATCCGAATTTGAAAGTTCTAAAAATAAGTACACTACCGAAATTACTTGGGCATTGTTTAACTACGATAAAGTTTACGAATTTAGTAAATACGTATTAGAAATGGTACTTAACCCACCCGTTCAAGTTGCGACACCCGTGTATTGCAGATAGGAGATAATCATGAAACACTTTTTAAATGCTATCTATGTATTGATATTATGTTGTATGACTTCTGTTGCTTTTGCGACTTCCTATGCACCTGCGGATGCAAAGAAAATTTATTCATTGAATAAATATTATTATATTGATTTTAATCCCAATCAAAAACAGCAAAACGTGATGCAAGAAAATAATAAAAAACCTTTGTGGTCATTTAATGTTGATAATCAACTAGGTGATGAATTTTTTATATCCAATGACGGTAAACATGCTTATGTCATACGATCTAAATTTGTAAAAATAGATGACTTAAATACGCCAGCCATATTGATTTTTAGTCCAAAAGGGAAAACCCAATATACTTATAGCCAACTTGGCAAACCACGAGTATATCGCTATCGTGAAGTAGGCCCTATTGGTGATTTTTGGCGAGTTTGGCGTGGTGATGTAGATGTCAAACCCGATGGATTGCATATTCAGGTGGAAGGGCATGCGGGTGATTTAGTTATTCGATTTTAAATTGTGGATTTGA
>CAYVRW010000032.1:0-23849 GCA_964453575.1 uncultured Coxiellaceae bacterium
GCATAATTTATAAGGAACAAAAATGAAATTTAAATTAAAACCCGGACATCTCTCCTATTCCGATTTACGTTTATTATTAAACGAATCAACAACCATTGAACTCGAACCTCATTATCACGAGGCTATTTTTGCTTCAGAAAAAGTTGTCGCAGATATCATTTCACGTAAAAAACCCGTGTATGGTATTAATACCGGATTTGGTTCACTTGCCAGCACAAAAATAGACGAAGATAAATTAGAAGATTTGCAGCGCGGTATTTTATTATCGCACGCAGCAGGAACCGGTGAACTTTTATCGGATGAAGCCGTGCGTTTAATTTTGGCTCTTAAAATAAATAGTTTAGCACGCGGGTTTTCAGGCGTACGCTTACAAACGATTGATGCGCTTATTAAACTTTATAATGCAAATGTTTATCCTTGCATTCCATCGCAAGGATCGGTCGGCGCATCGGGCGATCTCGCGCCACTTGCACATTTAAGCATTGCATTATTAGGCATAGGCGAAGTACGTTATCAAGGCAAAATCATTTCTGCTGAAAAAGGTTTAGAAATTGCTGGTATTAAACCATTAGTACTGGCGCCTAAAGAAGGTTTGGCGTTAATCAATGGCACGCAAGTATCCACTGCGCTGGCTTTATTAGGTTTATTTCATGCTGAAAATGTTTTTATCCATGCGTTAATCGCAGGGGCACTTACGACTGATGCCATTCGCGGCAGTGACAGACCTTTTGATGAACGCATTCAACAAGTACGAGGCCAGGCAACGCAAACAACGGTTGCGCATATGCTGCGTGAATTACTTGCTAAAAGTGAGATTCGAACGTCGCATCTTGATTGCAACAAGGTACAAGATCCCTACTCCGTTCGTTGTCAACCGCAAGTGATGGGTGCATGTCTTTCGCATATTTTATTTAGTGGTGATACTTTGTTTGCTGAGGCCAATGCGGTGTCGGATAATCCATTAGTTTTTGCAGATGATAACGAAATTATTTCCGGCGGTAATTTTCATGCAGAACCCGTTGCTATGGCAGCTGATACTATGGCATTAGCTATTGCCGAAATAGGTGCGCTTTCAGAACGTCGTATTGCACTTTTGATGGATACCCATTTTAGTCATCTACCTGCTTTTCTTGTTAAAAACGCAGGACTTAATTCAGGTTTTATGATTGCCCAAGTCACAGCTGCAGCCTTGGCCTCCGAAAATAAATGTTTAGCAACTCCTGCAAGCATTGATAGTTTGCCTACTTCCGCGAACCAGGAAGACCATGTCAGCATGGCAACTCATGCGGCCAGACGTTTATTGCCCATGACAGAAAACACGGCAGGTATTGTTGCTATTGAATTATTGGCTGCATGCCAAGGCATTGATTTCTTGCGTCCACTGAAATCATCCCCTACTTTAGAGAAAATTCATCATCTTATTCGTAAATACGTTTCATTTTACGAGCAAGATCGATTTTTTGCACCTGATATTGCAGCTATGAAACATCTTATTCATTCCGAAAAATTAAGAGAACTTAGTGAGTTGAAGATTTTTTAATGAAAAATTTTGCTAATACGTTATTAAAATGGTTTGATCAACATGGACGTAAAGATTTACCCTGGCAACAAGATAAAACGCCTTATCGAGTTTGGGTATCTGAAATTATGCTGCAACAAACGCAAGTTGCCACGGTTATTCCCTATTACGAACGTTTTATGCAGCAATTTCCAGATATTAAAACTCTGGCAAATACCGATGAAGACACAGTTTTACATTATTGGTCAGGATTAGGTTATTATCGACGCGCGCGATTTTTACATGCTGCTGCTAAAAAAATCTTAATTGATTTTGCAGGTGTATTTCCCAATAATTTAGCTGACATTATCACCCTGCCAGGCATAGGACGCTCGACAGCTGGCGCGATTTTAAGTATTGCATATCAAAAAAAAGCAGCGATTTTAGATGGCAATGTCAAACGCGTGTTAACACGCATATACGGCATAGCTGAATGGATTGATGATAAGAAATTATGGCCTATCGCGGAAGAACATACACCAGAACATCGTGTTGCCGATTATACGCAAGCCATTATGGATTTAGGCGCAACCCTTTGCATTCGCGGCAAACCACGCTGCGAAGAATGTCCATTTAAAAAAAATTGTATAGCGCATGCAAAGGGCATAGAAAAAACCTTGCCTGTGACCAAACCCAAAAAATCATTACCGACTCGCAAAGCCACTTTTCTTATGCTCAAAAAAAACCATTCTGTTTTACTCGAAAAACGGCCACCGGTAGGAATTTGGGCAAATCTTTGGGGGTTACCGCAAATCGAGGGACATGTATCTGCCAAAGATATTAAAAGTTATTGCAAAAAACTCGGTGTGACCATTAAAAACATCAAAATCCACGAAACTTTTAAACATACCTTCAGTCATTTTCACTTAATGATTGCCCCTGTCACGGTGGATTTAGTACAAAATCAACCCAAAATCATGGCCGATCAGCAGCAAATCTGGTATAACTTACGCGAATCTCCTAAAGTTGGCATTCCAGCACCTGTGAAATTATTATTAGAGAGCATTTCATGACCCGTTTAATCGACTGCGTAAAATTACAGAAAAAAGCACAAGGCCTTGAGCGCCCACCGTATCCTGGCGAATTAGGCAAAAAAATATACGAATCTATCTCGGCAGAAGCTTGGCAGATGTGGTTAGCCCATCAAACCATGCTTATCAATGAGTTTCGTTTAAGCATGCTTGACCCCAAAGCTCGTGAATTTCTTGCACAAGAAATGGAAAAATTCTTATTTGGTACAGGAAGCGATAAACCTTCTGGCTATATTCCACCACAAAATACTTGACTCTAGACCTCGCAATGGGTTTAATAACGCGTTCAATAGTATCGCGGGGCCAGATAGCTCAGTCGGTAGAGCAGAGGACTGAAAATCCTCGTGTCGGTGGTTCGATTCCACCTCTGGCCACCAGGTATTAAGTTACAATCTATGTATAAATAGTGTCTTTAAATTACCATGCACACAAGTTGAGAGCTTTTAGGTTACTTGCTTTGCAGATAGATTCAAGAAATCCACCACCCTGATCTTCAGCAGGTGTAAAAACTTCATGATCAAGCTTAGAAAGGTCAACTGATGTCGGATTTTGTGCTATGACCAACACTCGATTACCTTCTGAAGTGTAATCGCCAACAAAATAGCGACACCAAGTACCTCGATTTGCTGTCACGTGAGCAACAACATCTGTAAATTTATCAAGGTTTGTTTTATCGCTATTGTAAGCACTCTTTCCATCATCTACAGCTTTCCAACTATCCACTGTATTCAAAACCCATGGCTGTCCCTTCACATGTGACCAAGCTGATACAGGAGGGCAAGTTGTTGCGAACGCACTAGAAAGCCCCATCGCATATAAAGCAACCGTTGCAAATATTTTTTTCATGAATAGCTCCATTGTTATTAAATAAACTCAAGCTTTTTAATCAATCCTAACAAAGAAATCAATATTTAAATCACTCATATATTTTTTATTTTTTCCTTTTTTGAAATAAAAATTTTAATATATTGCATGAAATGTTATATATAGTTTAATGATGAAGCTTGGGAAATCTAAATATCAGTTAAAGGATTTTTATGAAAAACTGTATTGTATTAGATACTTTTGATCGTTTAGTAAATTGCATTGGATTTAAACAGCCTGTTTATAAATTAATGAGCCTTCCTACAAATTTGCCTAATGAAAAATTAAGCGATCTTTCTTTTGGTTTATTTGTACATCTATCACCGGCCTTATTCTTTATATTATTAGTAAACTTAAGTGCATTTTCATTAGTTGGAATATGCGGTGCTTTTATTGGAGTTTCAGCGTTAACATTAGGATTGATTCATTGGTCGGAAAATAAACATCCAAGCACGCTTTTAACGACTTTAACTATTAAAGATCGGTATAAAGGCTTGATACAGATTTTCATGACCGCTTTTGTCATAGGCACCTTGTTTATAATGGGCAGCATCGAACTTCTTAAACCTTATCATTTAACACTTCACTCTCCATCTTGGACTTTAATCATCTTAGCATTGGTATTAACAGATTTATCTTACTATTGGATTCATAGAACATTGAATCATAGTAAGAAAAAGAATTTATTATTGACATGGTTTCGAAAAATTCACACTCCGCATCATGCAGTAAAAGCCTTAGATTTTTATAGAGGCAATCTTTCGACATTTTTTGATACTGCTATTACTGGTTTTCAAATTCCACTGATCGTTATTTCACTTGTTTTAAATCTGCAATGGCAAGAAACGATGAGCTGTTATTTTTTAGTTTTAATCTTACAAAGCACCCATCATGCGAATTATACTTTTCACATTGGATTTTTGAGATATGTATTCGTAGATAATCATTCTCATAAGTTACATCATTGCCCGCGAGGTTATGATGTTAATTTTGGTGCAATTTTTGCAATTTGGGATATTTTTTTCAGAACTTATTACGAAGATTGGAATTTATCTGCTAGTTATCTTGCAAAAAATCATATAGCGATACCTATCAAACGAGATGCCTTTCGCCCCAAATCCGTAATACCTCACCTTTAAAAGCAGTCTATTAAATCGCTGAGTCGGCTAGATTCAGCGATTTATTTTTAAACAACTATTACGCTACCGTCGTCATTAATTCAGCATTAATAACTCGTGAGTCGGGAGCAACTTTCATCATATTTCCGGATGCAGCATCCACAATAAATCCTGGCCAGAAAAATACGTTTAAAATTCCGATAGGTTGAAAAGCGGTATTGACCTGAGCATTCGTATCTTCGTAACCTTTCTTTTTCAATGTCAAAAGCGTAGGTGACCAAGTATTGTTAACGGAAATTTGGGTAGGTGTCGTGCCCATGGGAACATTATTAACGTAAACTTTCGCTCCCGCTGGTTTTGAATTGACCTGTACAACTTTACTGTTATCACCTGCAACAGATGCACAACCGCTCAACAACGTCATTGCTGCAGACAAAAACATTACTTTTTTAATTATTTTCATGATTCAACCTTATTGATTAAATAAACGGCTGAATTCTATAATTAAGATTCAAAAATTACAATGAGAATAATTATCTATTTTTTCCCAGGATTTTTTCGAGGTAAATGATTTTCTAAAGTGCTACGATAATCACCTTTTTCTGGATTCTTTAAGACTTCGTCTTCAAGCACCTTTTCAAAATCAGCTGCTGATTTTGCTTCCTGACATGCTTTCATACATGTTAAATATCTTTTATCTCGAAGAAATGCAAACCAGCTGCTTGAAAGATAATTGCCTCTAAGCGCTGTTATATCTACTTTTTTCATCTCAAGCGGCATGTTTTCAAATAAATTTTTAACTCCTGCTTCATTAATATCATGAAGATAAGCAGCCATTATAAAATATATTTCAGAGGGTAAAGGTCCTGGTTTGCAACACAAAAATAATGCTTGAATTTCTGGAGTATGAAAAATTGCCCGTTGTTCAGATGTGACCTTACTTGATTTTTCGATACGATTAGCATCTTCAAGAAGCAAACGTGGATCATAATTCAAATGAAGAAAGCCCCTCTGCGACCGCGCCGCATAACCTTTTCCTAACCGGCGCTGGCGGAGCGGAAAAGTGTCCTTCTGCTTCTGCGCATGCATTTCATTTGCAAACTTTTCCCTCAGCTCATGATTGTTAAAAGAAAGCAGTACTTGCAATGCTTGTTTTTCATCATTAAGATACCCTCCCAACGAGGCTCCTTTTACTGCATGCCATAATTCTTTCATTGGATAGTACTTGTTAAAGAATATTTCCTCAACAAGATTGAAATGTCCGCCTAAGGCTGCTGATTTTGATGCGTGACAAGATAAGGCAGGACCCCATTTAATTAAATTCAAAACAATATTCACATCACCGGCAAAGGCAGCGCTTTCTACAGCATCCTTTACATTGGCTCCTGAGTCGATAAGACATTCTAACGCTTCTACATCAACAACTTCTTCTGAAGCAATTTTTTGAACTGCCAGGCACAACAACCAGCTGTTAGTAGTAGATGAACTGGAGATATATCCAAATTTTTTGCGTTTGGCGAGACAACAAATAGCATTCACCGCCTCAATATCCTCTTGCTTCATTTCATCAAAATGTGCTATAGATCTCCTGGACTTTCGGTTATATTTTCTGAGAAGAAGAACAGCATCCACCACGCCAACATCCTCTTTCCTCACCTTACCTAAATGTGCAATTTTTGTCATATCCTACCTATATTAAATATACAATTAATGCATAATTGTATAATAATTATATTAAGGGAGTCTTAACAACAGGAAAGGGAGTGTGGCTAAACTTTGACCAAACAGCTTCTATTTCTTCCCGGGATTTTTTCGCTTCGAATGATTTTCTAAAACTTTACGATAAGCATCTTCGTTCTTTTTCGTTAAGGAAGAAATTTCATTTTTAAACTCTTCTTCAAGATCATCTTTTGATTTTGCTTTCTGACATTTTTCCATAAGCATTAAAGGTCTTTTATCTCGAAGAAATGCAAATCTGCTGTTTGAAAGATGAAAGTTTCTAAGAGCGATGGTTGAATCTATTTTTTCTAGAATTAAATATATTTTGTCCTTTTCTAACGGATTTTTTTCAAATAAATTTTTAACATTGCTATCAGGAAGAATATAACCAGCAATTACCAAATACAATGCAGATGGTAAATAACCATGATTGCAACACATGAATATTGCTTGAATTTCTGGAGTAGAAAAAAACATTCGCTGCTCTGGCGTGATTTTATCGGAGCATGCAATAAGATTGGCATCTGCCACAAGCAAACGCGGATCATAATTTAAATGAACTTGAGTGTCATATATAACAACATTTCCACTGCTATCTTTATTTTTATGAACTTCATTTACAAATGCCTCTCTCAGCTGATGATCTTTAAAAGAAAGCAGCACCTGCAATGCTGATCTTTCATCATTAAGATATCCTCCTAACAAGGCTCCTTTTACAGCAGGTGATAAATTTTTCATTCTCCTTTGGTAATTGTTACCAAAAAATAACTCCTCAACAAGATCGAAATGTCCGCCCTGGGCTGCGGATTCTGCTGCGAAACAAAGTAGCGCACCATCCTTAAGTAATTTAAATACCAGCTCTTTATGACCTCTGAAGGCAGCCCCAGAGACCGCAGCATTTAAACTGGCCCCTTTCTCGATAAGAAGGTTTAATGCTCCGTCGTGAACAACTTCTTCCGAGGCAATTTGTTTTACTGCCAGATCAAGAAGTACGTGCCGCAAATATATACTTAGAAGTGTATTTAGGAATTTAGTTAATGCATCTATATTATTTGCTTTAGCATAACTACAAATAAGATTCACTTTGTTGCTGTCTTCTTGTTTAACTTCATTGAGATGCGTGCGTTGGGTCATATTATTCCTCAATATTAAATATACAATTGGCCCATTATTGTACAAAAAATACATTAAGAAATCCTTAAGAGGCAGAAAAACACATAAAAATTAATCACTTATATAAAATCCTATGCTATGATCCACGCATTATTTTGATAAGATACGGGTTTTTGGTATGTTATTTTCATCTGCGTTTTTTATGTTTTTGTTTTTTCCTTTATTTTTATTAAGTTACTTCTTAACTCCTGCAAAATATAAAAATATAGTGTTACTGAGCGCGAGTATTGGATTTTATCTGTGGGGCGAACCCATATTTTGTTTTATTGCCATTGCATCTGCTTTACTCGATTATGTACTTTGCAAAAAAATATACGTTGCAGGCGTGGGCCATCCAAAAGCAAAGCCTTATCTGATCTTAGGCATTGCCGCGAACCTTGGGCTTTTAGTTTATTTTAAATACTCGCAGTTTTTTTTAAATACCCTATCAACACTGACATCTTATAAATTTGATGCTTTAACTATTTTATTGCCCATAGGTATTTCATTTATTGTATTCGAAAAAATAACCTATCTTGTGGATGTCTATCGCGGTGAAAGCAAACCTGCTAATAGTTTATCGAATTATTTGACCTATGTTTTCTTATTTCCTAAATTGCTGGCAGGGCCAATTATTAAATACCATGAAATTGCCCATCAACTTAATGAACGGTTTTCTTCGAGTGATGAATTTTTTGAAGGATTAAAACGTTTTATACGCGGTCTTGCTAAAAAAATATTTATTGCCGATGCATGCGGCTTGATCACTAATCAAGTTTTTGGACTTTCATCCAATGAGTTGAGCTTCGGCTATGCATGGTTAGGCATTGCATGTTTTAGTTTACAAATTTATTTTGATTTTTCAGCTTATTCAGACATGGCCCTGGGTCTTGCGCGCATGATGGGCTTTAAATTACGTGAAAATTTCAATATGCCTTATATCTCCGAAAGTTTTACAGAATTCTGGCGTCGTTGGCATATTTCACTTTCCACCTGGATTCGCGATTATCTTTATATTCCCCTGGGAGGTAATCGAGCAAAACCATCACGTATTTATATTAATTTATGGATATGTTTTTTATTGTCTGGTCTTTGGCATGGTGCAAACTGGACGTTTGTTTTATGGGGCGCTTATCATGGACTGTTCCTTGTACTTGATAAATGGGTATGGCTAAAAATGCATGCGCATCTCCCCAAAATCATGCGTATCGTCGTTACCTTATTCTTGATAATGCTGGGCTGGGTCATATTCAGAGCCGCTGATTTCACACAAATGCTGGTATTTTTTAAAGCTTTATTTAATCCATTAAAAACTACACAAGCTTATATTGATGTTACGCCTGATGTTTATTTTATTTTGTTTGTCGGGATATTTATTTCTTTATTCCCAGCTACGTCATACTACAAAAAAATGACCGCAAGCTATCATCAATGGTCTGCGCGCATCACTTTTGAGGGAATATTTTTCGGTCTACTAGGATTGCTATCGTTATGCAGAGTGCTTGCGGCATCCTACACTCCATTTCTTTATTTCAAATTTTAATTGGACATGGTGTATGCTAATTAAATTATTAAGACAGTCAGTTTTATGGGCCATTCTTTTACTGCTATTTTTTGTAGTATGTTTTTCGGTGGTGCCTTCGTATAAACAATTTCATAAAGATTTTACTGGGGATTCCCAAACCATTAAATATCCAGGGTTTTCTAAAAAAACCTTAGAATCACACGCGCTTCAGAAATATACTGAGACTTTATTTGAAAAAAATGTTCGTTTGCGAAAAAAACTTATCAGTATCAACAATCAACTTTATTATTCTTTATTTAAAAAATCATTTGCTGAAAATAGCACGCTTGTGGTTGGTAAGAATGATCAATTATTTGAATTAAATTATATTCTTGATTATTGCAAAACAAAGAAGGAACTTTCTGACCTTGCGACATGGGCGGATCACATTGCAGAGTTAAATCATTATATTACCTCTCAAGGTAAAACATTTCTTTATATTATTACGCCCTCCAAAGCAGAGCATATCCCGGAAACTATTCCCGATAGATTTCATTGCAAAAGCAAGGGCATAAAAGATGCGGTGTATCAACTGGATAAGTTACTTACTGAAAGAAATGTCCCTCATGTGAATGGACCTGATCTTATAAAAAACGCAACCATTACATACAACATGGTTATGTTTCCAACAGGCGGAATCCATTGGCATTGGTTAGGATCAACCATTGAAGCAGCTGCCATTGTAGATGCATTACGATTACAAACCAAACTTCCTTTTCCAACCCTACAATTTACCTACAACATGGATAAACCCAGGGCTGGAGACACTGATCGTGATATTTTGTCCGTCGCAGCATTATGGGAAAAAAAATATAGCTATAAAGTTCCACAGATCCAATTTCTTAATCCAACATACAGTGGCAAACCTATCACGCTTTCTGTTATTGGCGGAAGTTTTAATTGGAGTTTAAACAGAATATTTTTACAAAATAAATTATTTACTGAAATAAATTATTATTTTTATTTTAATCGACATGAAAAGTTAATCAAGCCTGATCAACTTATTAAATGGTCAAATGAAATAAACATGGCAAAACTTATGAAGTCGGACATTATTATATTAGAAGAAAATTCTGCGGTGCTTGTGTCAGATCATGGAAAGAGGTTTTATGAGAAAATAATGGAAACATATGTTAACTAAGTTATTAAAACATATTTTTTTATGGCCCCTGCTCATTCTTCTTTTTTTTACAGCATCCTTTTCCATTGCGCCTTGCTTTAAAGAATTTCAACAAAACTTCAGCGGGGATTCAGAAATCATTAAATATCCTGGATTTTCTAAAGAAAGTTTGCAATCACATGATTTTCAGAAATACTCTGAAACATTATTTGAAAAAAATGTTCGCTTAAGAAAAAAATTCATTACTATCAATAATCAACTTTACTATACATTATTTAAAAAATCGTCTGCTGCAAAGATTGTGATCGGTAAAAATGATCAATTATTTGAAATATCTTATATTCTTGATTGTAATACAATTAAAGAACTACCTAGTCTTACAGCATGGGCAGATCAAATCGCTCAATTAAATCATCACTTAACCTCTCAAGGAAAAACGTTTCTTTATATCATAACGCCTTCTAAAGCGGAGCATTTACCAGAAGCTATCCCAGATAGATTTCACTGCAAAAATAAAGGAATAAAAAATGCGGTGTATCAGTTGGATAAATTACTTACGGAAAGAAATGTTCCTCATGTAAATGGCCCTGATCTTATAAAAAATGCCATTGATACTTATCATATGCCCATGTTTCCGAAAGGTGGTATCCACTTGGATTGGCTAGGTTCAGCCATAGAAGCAGCCGCTATTGCCGAAAAATTACGATTAATGACCCACATTCCTTTCCCTCAAATCCAATTTATTTTCACCATGGGTAAACCTAAAGAAGTTGACTATGATTCTGACCGTGATTTATTAATTATGTCCCAACTGCGCAAAGGTGCTATTACCTATAAAGTACCTCATGTTCAATTTCTAAATCCTACATACAGCGACAAACCTGTCACTTTGGCTGTCATTGGCGGCAGCTTTACCTGGTACCTAAACAGAATATTTTTAGAAAATAAACTTTTTACCGAAATACATCATTATTTTTATTTTAATCAATATCAAAAAATGCTTAAATCCGATCAACAAATTAAATGGTCAAATGAAGTAAACATCGCAGATATTTTAAAATCTGACATTATTATATTAGAAGAAAATTCAGCTGCGCTTGTGTCAGATCATGGGAAGATGTTTTATGAGAGGATGATGGGATAAATCAAAGTGAAAAAGTACAAGGCAAAAACCTTGCGCTATCGACTCAAATAGCTTTCTAATCCAATGGCATCAATATAAGTGGTTAGCGGGAAAGCTTCTTTACCAGGATAAATAATAACTAATTTATCTAATTTAAGATCCTCAATTGCAATCGTCATCGATTTTGTTACTTTAGGCATATCGGTATATTTAAATTCAAATCCTAAACGCTTGCCATTTTTAATAATTAGTAAATCTAACTCAGCATCCCCTTGAGTGGCCCAGAAATAATATTCGCCATCAGATGCTTCATGATGCCTAATGATCGATTCTAATGCAAAACCTTCCCATGATGCCCCAAGCTTTGGATGATGATATAAACTTTCTTCATCAGGAATATTTAATAAATAATGCAAAATACCACTATCTCGAAAATAAATTTTTGGTGATTTTATTTGGCGTTTAGAAATATTTTCAAACCACGGTGGAATTTCACGCAACATAAATGTTCCAACCAAAATATCGGTATAATGGCGAATAGTTTTATGATTCAGTCCAAGAGATTTTCCTATTTCGGATGCATTGAATATATTGCCATGATAATGAGCTATCATCATCCAAAAACGCCTTAATTCCATCGGCGAAATTCTAATACCAAGATTTGGAATATCACGCTCAAGAAAAGTTTGGGTATATTCTCTGCGCCAAATATAACTATCTTCATTTGTTTCTGCTAAATAAGATAAAGGAAATCCACCACGCAGCCATAAATGATTCATTTGATGGGTTTCTTCATACGAAAATGGCGTTGTTTCAATATATTGAATCCGACCTGCCAGCGTTTCTGAAGATTGACGAATCAAATCACGAGATGCACTGCCAAGAATCAAGTATCGTTGCATTGAGGAATCAGCCAATACACGGACCGTTGGAAATAATTCCGGGATACGCTGAATTTCATCGATAACAATTAACCCCTCCAAAGATTCAAGCGCTAGCTGAGGATTGGCTAAACGAGCTAGATCAGAATTTTTTTCCAAATCAAAATAATTTTTTGTTTTAATTGGATGACGTTCATACTTGATATAATCATTAGCAAGCGTGGTTTTACCACACTGTCTTGGGCCCAGTAACGCGACGACTTTATGGGTTTTGAACGCTTTCTGAATACGGTTAATATAATGCTGGCGCTTCATTTTTCTCCTTGCAAATTGGTATGCAATATCCCATTTTACAAGGAACTTTGATGTAAAACAACCCAATAGGGCTTTATTTAGTTTAATATCGCAAGCATTCAAAACGCCAAGTTACTTGATTAAATTAGAGTTTTTAGAGGATAATTAACTGGATCACAGTCAGGGAGTATTTTTTTAGAACGCTCCCTGAGGTGGAAGTGACCTAATTCATCTGATCCCCTTCTTTGAAATGATCCAATACCGCAGCACTTTCAAACTTTCCGGTCGCTACATTGACAAAAATAGCCATATTTTTGGTTTGATAAATTTCCATACAAACTTCTTTGGCAGCTTCCCAATGATCCCATTTTACACATAATTCACCGTTGTCTTTGACCTTCCATACACCTTTATCACCTTGTGGGTAGGTATCTGGCTTGCTTGCAAGCTGCCCAGTCATCTTGCCGTCTTTTCCAAAAAAACCTGTAAAGGTATTTTTAGCCAATTTGTTATTTAAAGTAATCGTAGAAATAGTGGTCAAAGTATGATTTTCAAACAATTTTTTAACTTGTTCTTTATCTAAAGCTTGCAATGATGCCCCATAACTCACTGATGAGACAAACATCATTAATCCAACTCCCAACATCCATTTTTTCATAAGTGCTCTCCGTAGGTTATTAACTTAGCTAGTGATATAACGAAACGAACTCAAATGCAAGCGAAATGGTGTCAAATACAAGATAGATAATCAAAAAAATACCGACTATTTCGCATCATTTTGCAGAATAGTCAAGACTTTTCCGCAATTCATTGCAGTTTAGTCAGACTTGGCATAATATTTATGCGCAAAAAAGAACACAAAAAACATAATCACCGACGAATAGGTCGCAACTAAATCTATGATGCTATATTTTGCATTTTGTATAATAGGCAAACACTGGGCGATGACAATAAATCCAATCATGATCATGGATATAATTTGTGCATAAGGATAAAACTTAGCTTTATAAGGTAAAACGGCTAAGCCGCCATGTAAGGGTAAATAATCTTTTCGAAATTTATAATGACTTAATGCAATACCAAACCAGGCAATAAATCCTGATAAAGAAGATATCTGGACTAGATAAGAAAATAACACACCATTTCCTATGAACGACGAAAGAAAAACCAGAGATCCGACTAATGCAGACATCAATAATGCAACGATAGGCACAGCATAGGGATTGACCTTGCTAAAAATTTTGGGCGCTTGTCCGCTTTTTCCCAAGTACCACAAAATACGTGTTGAAGTATACATACTGGCATTAGCTGCCGATAAAACCGCGACAAGAATCACTAAATTGACAATGTCTGCCGCATAAGTTGAAAAATAGCGGCTAAAAATAAGGGTATACGGACTCGCGGTCACATTATTCTGAAAACTCAATCGCGGATCATTATAAGGTAAAAGCAATGTAATGATTAAGATAGATAAAATATAGAATAATAATAAGCGCCAAAAAACATATTTAATAGACCTTGGGATACTCACCGAAGGGTCTTTCGTTTCTCCTGAGGCAACACCCACCAATTCTGTGCCTTGAAAAGCAAATCCTGCAAACAAAAATACTGATATAAACCCAAAAAAACCATTATGAAATGGCGCATCGCCCATGACCCAATGCCCTGTACCGAAATGCGGCTGCTGATAAATCGTAAAAGCACCTAATATGATAAATATGATAATCACAGCGACTTTAACAAATGACATGAAATACTGTACTTCGCCATATACTTTGACAGAAAAAATATTACTAATAAAAATCGCTATAAAAAAAAGAATCGAAAAAATAACGCTGTGTACGGCAGGAAACCAATAACTCATGATAAGAGACGCTGCAGAAATATCGACGGCTGCGGTGATTGCCCAGTTCAACCAATAATTATATCCCATGGCTACACCAAAAGATTTGCCGACGTAGTGAGTGGAATACTCACAAAAGGTACCTGTGGTTGGCTTAAAAGCACTCATTTCGGCTAAGCTGGTCATCAAGAAAAAAACCACCACGGCCATCAAGAAATAGGCCAGTAACGAACCGCCCGGGCCTCCGATATAGACAGTATAACCGCTCGCTAAAAATATACCGGTACCTATGGAACCTCCGATGGCGATCATATTGACATGTCTGGACTGTAACTGCCTGGAAAGTTCCGTGCTCATTGTAGATACCTTTTTTTGAACTTGGGTAGTAACCCTACCGATTTACGAGGGAAAATTCAACTAGTCAGTAGAAAAAGACGAGCCGCAACCGCAGGTGGTCTTGGCATTGGGATTACGAATGACGAACCGTTCACCTTCAAGGTCTGCTATGTAATCAATTTCAGCACCCGTTAGGTATTGAATACTCATAGGATCCACAAGGAGATACACTTCTTGGCCATCCACAGCTCTTGAAATAACAGTATCATCCGTTTGAATAGCTTCATCAAAAGTAAAACCATACTGGAACCCCGAACAACCCCCGCCCGTCACATAAGCGCGCAATTTTAACTCAGGATTGCCATCTTCTTGAATTAATTCCCAAACTTTTGCGGCTGCATTTAAGGTAATATGTACACTCATCTCGTTGACCTCTGGGTTTTTATCGCTTTATTATACACAGTTTACGAGGAAATAGCCTATGCTCTGGGTCAAAGCGTTTCATATCATTTTTATGGTGACATGGTTTAGCGGCTTATTTTATTTACCTCGTCTTTTTGTCTATCATGCTGAAACTAAAGATGAAATTAGCAATGCCCGCTTTAAAATCATGGAGAGAAAGCTTTATTTTGGCATTGCTACCCCTGGCGCTTTCTTAACGCTTTTTTTCGGGTTTTGGCTGTTAAAATTTAATTTAACCTATTATATGCACCAACCTTGGATGCACGCCAAACTGGCCTTGGTTCTTCTTTTAGTAATCTATCATTTTTATTTAGGCAAATTACTTTTTAGCTTTCGTTACGATAAAAATACTCACAGTCATGTTTTTTATCGCTGGCTAAATGAAGTGCCTGTTCTATTCTTAATAGGTATAGTATTACTAGTTATTATAAAACCTTAACTCTACCTACCTTTGAAATAACAGATGCTGTCATCAATGCAAGCGCTGCAGCTTGCTGTCGTGAAACAGGTTGTTTTTTCTTGTCATCCTTTTTTGCAAACAGCATGGCGCTATTTTTTGAAAGAGGCACTGGGCCCAAAGACCTATCTAAAGCTTGTGTTATAGGTATAGGCAAAGGAACAACTGCCTTTTTCTCCTCAGACAAACTGGGTTTAAATTCTATGGGCAATGGCGTTACCGGTTTTTTTTCCTCCGCTACCACTTCCCAAGCGGGATTAGGTATCGGCTTCATTTCATCACGCACCACTGCAAAATGATCTTCTTTGACTTCAAGCGCTAATGGATTTGGTTGCGGACTACGCTTTGATTCAGCAGCTCTTGCGATATCGAGCAATTCATCTATCCTGCGTAGTAATTTATTGAGTGCTGTTTTGCTAAACGATTTACCTAATGCTTTTAACTGTTCTGGTATGAGTTGATAAGGAATCAAATGGTTGATCCACTTTAAGGTAGCAACAGTTCGACTTGCTTGTATACCTCCTACTGTTTGTATTCCGCCTCTCATGTAATTGATGACATCTTTAATGATATCTTCATGCGCCAATATCCACAAAGCCACAGTTTGGGTTTGTACTAATTGCTCAAGAGAATAACAATCGCCCAATAAAAATTTTACGGGCCTTGTCTCAATGAAATAATTTATCCAGGCCATAATATCAATAGTCGGCGTTGTAACTTCAGTACCTGGGAATCTTTTTTCTCGAGCAATCGACATCAAGATATACCTTTGATAAAAGTAACTAAACAAGGCATCATAAATAAAAGAATTTTCTTTTCCAGAAACAGTCGACAAAATTTTAGAGCTGCTCCAGGTTGCCGCAACAAAAGAAGCGCCAAACATAATCCAATAGGGGGCATAATTGCCAAAATAAGTTTTATATCGGTCTTCAGTACATTGTCTCACCGCACTCAGTTTATATTCCACTAAGGGCCAGCCAAAACTTGCAGCCTCTAATCCAAATGCTATTCCTTTACCGTAATATCCAGGAATATTATTGCTAATGATTTTCGATACCTTAGTTACAACATAGCGATTCACCAAGTAAAAAAACATACTATCGCCGTCTGCTCTAGCAACAGCTATTCTACTGTGATCACAAGGTTTAAAATCCGCACTTGGTTGCATCGCAGTACCTGCGCATTTAGCGATAGTAGCAGTATAAATGCGATTTTGCGGTGTATTTTTCACCCATAAATAATTCAAATAACCCATCATGGAGAGATAGAACGTCCAGTCCATTCCAGAAATAGCTGTATTATTCCACGATGCAGGATCTTGCTGATCCTGCTGCCTCTGTAAAAAAGGTTGCACCATACGATAATAAATGACATACAATACTAAAGCTTGGAACGCATACCATGTATTTAATACGCGTGAACGCGATACAGCCGTTTGCACATCCTGAGATGAGCTAATTAAACTCCGAACAGAGTTATACGAATAAATAGGCACTGCCAATCCTTGACAAGTTGCTTGCACATAATCATTGTGCCAAAAAGATTTGACTGTAGAAGTAATTTTATTTTTTGCTGCTGAGACGTAACCGCTTAAAGTCTGAAATATTATCATACTGCATCCTTGTAAATTTTATTATTCAATCAAAATAGCATATTAAGCTTAACGGAATCTTAATTACTTTGTCATGCCAGCATGTTTTTAGCTGGCATGACAGGCTTCATTTACAACCTCGCAAAAACTTTTTCTGCCGCATTCAACGTATTCATGATTTCTATTTCACTGTGCGCCGCTGACATAAACCCCGCTTCATATGCCGATGGTGCAAAATAAATACCCTCATGCAGCATGCCATGAAAGAATTTTTTAAATCTATCAATATGACATTTTTTTACATCTGTATAGGTTTCAATATTTTTCTGATCTGTAAAAAAGAACCCAAACATACCGCCTACTGCTGTGGTTTGCAGCGGAATACCGGAAGTGGTAGCACGCTCTTTTAAACCATCCATGAGCATAAAAGTTTTTTGTTCTAACGCTTGATGAAATAAGGGTGCTTCTATAAGTTCTAAGGTTGCTAAACCTGCTGTCATGGCAACTGGATTGCCTGATAAAGTACCTGCTTGATACACAGGCCCCAAAGGTGCAAGACAAGACATGATATCAGCCCTGCCGCCCAATGCACCGACGGGCATACCGCCGCCTATAATTTTACCTAAAGTAATAAGATCGGGTTTAATGCCATAACGTTCGACTGCACCGCCTAATGCCACACGAAAACCGGTCATGACTTCATCTACAATCAACAAACTATGGTATTGATCACACAACGCTCGCAATCCAGGTAAAAACTCCGGCAAAGGCAATATGCAATTCATATTTCCAGCCACCGGTTCTACAATCACCGCTGCAATGTCATTTTTATGTTTTTCGAATAATGCTTTTACCGTATCTATACGATTAAATTCAGCAACTAGCGTATCCTGGACAACACTTTCCGGCACCCCTGCTGAACTTGGCACCCCCAAGGTCAAAGCACCCGAACCTGCCTGCACTAACAAAGCATCGGCATGCCCATGATAACAACCGGCAAATTTAATGATTTTATGCCGTTTGGTATAACCGCGCGCCAAGCGAATGGCTGTCATGGATGCTTCAGTACCGGAACTTACCATACGAACTTTTTCAATGGCAGGCATAAGTTTACAGATTTTTTCTGCCATCTTAATCTCAAGCAAACTGGGTGCGCCAAAACTTAAACCGTTTTTTAAACAAGCAGTTACCGCTTCCACCACATGCGGGTGAGCATGCCCGACAATCATAGGGCCCCATGAGCCTATATAATCGATATACTCTTTATTATGCTCATCCATCATATAAGCACCGTGAGCTGATTTAATAAATAGAGGCTCGCCCCCTACTCCATGAAAAGCACGCACAGGGGAGTTAACACCCCCTGGGATATAACGTTCTGCTTTCTGAAATGTGGTTTGCATCTCTATCATATACGCACCCTGTCTTAAAAAAACACATGCGCTATGATAATAAACTATCTTCTTTTTGTACATTTAAAAGATGACTAAAACGCTCATTTAAGGTACTATGTCGCACTGTTTTGAGGAGGGAAATAACATGCAATATAAACGATATATGTGTCTACTTTGCGGCTATATTTATGACGAAGAAAAAGGCTGGCCCGATGATGGCATAGCACCAGGAACACGTTGGGACGATGTTCCATTAACATGGCAATGCCCGGAATGCGGCGCTACTAAAGATGATTTTGAAATGATTGAGGTGGGGGTTGCAGGTTAACCTAAATGGTGGGCACGCTGCGCTTTGCCCACCCTACACTTTTTCAATCTCCTGGAGAAGTAAATATTATCTCACCAAAAATCGTTCAAACTCTTCAAAAGAGGATTTCTCAATGATCACCTCATCCACTCTTGATAATTCAGGCCCTCTACGCAGCCACTGATAAAATTGCGCTAATTGCGCTTCATCACCGCAAGCTAACACTTCCACGCGGCCATCTGGCAAATTACGTGCCCATCCGGTCAGACCGAGCTTTTTCGCCTCATCTTGAGCGGATGCACGAAACCAAACACCTTGCACATGTCCTGAAATAAAATATCGCATGCATATTTTTGATTGCATGATAAATGACTCCTTGCTAACTTTGCATTTATGAAAAAAATGATACAAAACATATTAGCATGGATTGCTCTTGGCATGCTTTGGATACTCGTGCAACTCCCGCATTTTCTTAAAATAAACTTAGGGAAATTCTTGGGCAGTCTTGCATTTTTATTTCCTACTCAAGCAAAACATGCTACCGAAGTTAATTTACAACTTTGTTTTCCTCATCTCACCGCAAAAGAACGCCATATACTTTCCAAAAAAAATTTTCTCTCATTAGGCATTGCACTCATGGAATCAGCCATGGCTTGGCTTGCTTCGCCAAAACAATTGCGCTCGCTGTATACGTTGCATGGTTATGAACATATCGAACAAGCTTTTCAACAAGGCCGAGGAATTTTATTGATTACTCCGCACTTTACTTGTGTAGAACTGGCCGCTCGTTTTATTGGTTTTGAAGAAAATTTTGGTATTTTCTATCGCCCCCATAAAAAATCTTGGTTAGCCTCGATACAAGCTTATTTTCGAAAACAACATTTTAAATATTGCATTCAAAGCAATCAAATCCGCACATTATTACAAACATTAAAAACAAATAAAGCCATATGGTATGCCTATGACATTGATGACAGCAGTAAACGCAGCGTTTTTGCCCCTTTTTTTGATATACATACTGCAACGTTGACAACTATCACTGATATTGCACGTTTAAGTGGTGCAGCTATAGTCCCTATGCACTATTTTAGATGCGATCATGATATGAGCTATGAAATACATTTTTTACCGCCGCTGGAAAATTTTCCCATTGGTAATAAATTATATGATGCCACAAAATTAAACAATATTTTGGAAGAAATGATTAAAAAAAAGCCTGAACAGTATGTATGGCAATATAAACGTTTTAAAACACGCCCAAAAGGGGAAAAGCGATTTTATTATTCTGATAACTTTCCGCCGCGGAAAATAAAAAAACCTGATCATTAAAAGGGTTTTTTCTGCGACAGCGCTATGCTAGAATGGCGCAATTTTATCGAAAATACTTATAATCATGCCCATACAGCTACCTGATTTCAGTAAAGCTCGCATTCTTGTCATAGGCGATGTCATGCTTGACCGTTACTGGTTTGGCGATACCGCGCGTATTTCACCTGAAGCTCCTGTTCCTGTGGTTGCTATCAAACAACATGATGAACGCCCAGGCGGCGCAGGCAATGTCGCTTTAAATATTGCTGCATTAGGTGCAAAAGTTACCTTATTAGGTATAGCAGGTCAGGATGAAGCAAGTGAATCGCTTAAACAGCAACTTACTCATTCAGGCGTCAACCATGAAATTTTACAATTTCAAGACATTCCCACTATCACCAAATTACGCGTCATTAGCCGCCATCAACAACTGATACGCTTGGACTTCGAAGAAAAAATCCCTGCCTTTAATTCCACGGCACTGATAGATACTTATAAAAAACATTTAAGTCATACCAATCTAGTGATTTTGTCGGATTATGGCAAAGGCACGTTAACATGCCACAAAGAACTCATTGCCTGTGCAAAAGCATTAAATATTCCAGTGTTTGTCGATCCAAAAGGCCAAGATTTTAGTGTTTATCAAGGTGCCACTGCGATTACCCCGAATTTAAAAGAATTCGAAACCATTGTGGGTACTTCTGAAAATGAACAGATTATCTTTCAGAAAGCACAGTCATTTTTAGCAGCCTTTAACATAAAAAATCTATTATTGACCCGCGGTGAAAGAGGCATGACACTTATTGCAAAAGATGCAGAAGAGGTGCATCTACCCGCTCATGCGCGCGAAGTTTTTGATGTAACGGGTGCTGGTGATACCGTCATTGCGGTATTAGCAGCAGCTTTCGCCGCAGGAGAAACTTTAGCTCATGCGATGAAACTGGCAAACCTTGCCGCAAGCTTAGTGGTTGCCAAACTGGGCGCCGCTTCAGTTAGTCATAATGAACTAAAAGCAGCACTTGATACGGCAGAACATACTGCGCCCCAAGGTATGGTCAATGAAGAACAATTGTTGTCTGCTGTGACCCAAGCAAAACTGCAAGGCAAAAAAATCGTGTTTACCAACGGTTGTTTTGACCTATTACATGCAGGGCATGTGACTTACTTACAACAAGCTAAACAATTAGGTGATTACCTAATCGTCGCCATCAATGATGATGAGTCTGTTAAACGGCTCAAAGGGCCTTCCCGTCCCATCAATCAGGTAACACACCGTATGGCCGTATTAGCAAGCTTAGGAATGGTCGATTTAGTGACTTCCTTTAAAGACAGCACTCCAGAACGTTTACTTAAATTAATAAAACCCCATATTTTAGTCAAAGGCGGCGATTACACGCCTGACCAAGTCGTAGGTCATGAGATTGTACACGCTTACGGCGGTGAAGTTCGTGTATTAGGGGTCGTTAAAAACATTTCAACAAGCATTATGATAGAACGTATTGCAAAAAGCCTACATACTACAGAACAGGTAACGCCCACATGATCGTACCCGGCAATCTTTTTGTTATTTCTGCCCCATCAGGCGCTGGAAAAACATCTCTGGTAAAAGCCATCGTGGATTCCGTAGCTGGAATCACGGTATCCATTTCACATACCACCAGAGAAAAACGGCCCGATGAAATCGATGGCGTTAACTATTATTTTATTGATGAAACTGAATTTCAGCGCATGATAAACCATGCTGATTTCCTGGAATATGCCACTATTTTCCATCAGCATTATGGGACATCCCATACCTGGGTTGAAGAAACACTGACAAAAGGCCTGGATGTTATTCTAGAAATCGATTGGCAGGGCTGCCAACAAATCAAAGCTAAGTTCCCGGATTGCATCAGTATTTTCATTTTACCCCCCAATTTAGCTGAGCTTTCTGCACGTTTACATAAGCGCAATCAAGACAAGCCTGAGGTTATCAAAGAAAGGTTGGCCGATGCTCGCGATACCATTAATCATGTTAATGAATTCGATTATATCGTGATTAATGAAGACTTTAGCCATGCTGTCCAGGACCTTACGGTCATTATAGAAGCATGCCGGCTTTTAAAAAGACGCCAAGTGGAAAAATACGCTTATTTACTAAACGAGTTGAAGCAGTAGCACTGTACAACAAAAGTCTGTAAAATGCGCAGTTTGGTCATGCTATTAGCGAGGTATTATATAAAATGGCACGTATAACCGTTGAAGATTGTTTAGATCATGTGGCTAATCGTTTTGAATTAGTCCTGCTTGCAGCAAAGCGCGCACGTCAACTCATGAGAGGCAGTGTTGACCCTACCGTTCCATGGGAAAATGACAAACCTACCGTGGTTGCGCTGCGTGAAATTGCCACAGGTCATACCGATTTTGGTGATGCTCACGAAATCGACAAAACCACAAAAACCGCGGAAGAAGTCATCACTGAAGCAGAAGACCTTTTTGCTGATATGCATGATACGCCGCCTGAAACTCCTCATGAAAATCCTGAAACCCCAACTTCTGAAGTGGCGGGTGAAGAGTCAGGGTCGGAAGAATAGAACAAATCCCCCGCGCTTGTTGCGGGGCACGAATGTAGGGTGGGCAAAGCGAAGCGTGCCCACCAGAGTTTTCCACCATCAACATGCTAGTGACATTACCATCCAAAATAATAGATAATATAAATAGGACAATAATATTCGAGGACTGGCCTACTTGGATGAATACAATTCACTACAACTAGAATTAAACAAATACCTCGATGATGCTCAACTAAAAATCATCGAAGACGCTTTTCAGCTTGGTAAAATCGCCCACGAAGGACAAAAAAGATACACTGGTGAAGATTACATTACTCACCCTATTTCCGTTGCCACTATACTTGCTGAAATGCGGATGGACCCACCCACCATCATAGCTGCCATTTTACATGATGTTCTCGAAGATACGCATATCACAAAATCCGATATCATTGATCAATTTGGCAAAGAAATCGCAGACCTCGTCGATGGTGTCACTAAATTAACGCAAATTGAATTTGAAAGCCGTGCTGAAGCGCAAGCGGAAAACTTTCGCAAAATGATCATGGCTATGGCAAGAGACATTCGTGTCATTCTTATCAAACTTGCCGACCGGCTGCATAACATGCGCACCATTGGTGATCTACCGCGTAAAAAGCGCAGGCGTATTGCCATCGAAACGTTGGAAATTTTTGCCCCTATTGCTAACCGTTTAGGCATGCATGCTTTCCGAGTTGAATTTGAAGATTTAGGCTTCGCCATTCTTTATCCCATGCGTTATCGCATTTTGAAAGAAGCTGTGATTAAAGCACGCGGCAATCGCAGCGAAATCATGTCATTGATAGACCAAGAAATTGATAATGCTTTCAGAAAAAATAATGTTCGTGCACGCGCCATTACCAGTCGCGAAAAACATTTATATAGCATTTACAAAAAAATGCAGAGCAAACATTTATCTTTTTCAGAAGTCATGGATGTTTATGGATTTCGAGTCATCGTTGATAAAGTAGATACATGTTATCGAGTACTTGGAATATTGCATAATCTTTACAAACCCATCACTAGCCGCTTTAAAGATTATATTGCTATCCCTAACGTCAACGGATATCAATCGCTGCATACCGTTTTATTTGGGCCTTATGGTGTACCCATTGAAGTACAAATTCGCACGGAAGAAATGCATAAAATGGCAGAAT
>CAYVRW010000033.1:0-22608 GCA_964453575.1 uncultured Coxiellaceae bacterium
CAGGATGTCACCCAAAATACATGGATGTATGCTCTGGAGCGAAAAACAACTATGATCATACTTTTTTAAACCGCTATAACAAGTCTCAAAACGCTCACAAAGATGCTCATCACTGCCAGCTTCCACCCGTAGGATTGTGATGATTGAAAATGATAAATTATTAGACATTTATTGTCTATGTGTAAATTAAATACATTTTCTGCTTGCAACAGGGTATCGTCCAATGTATAATGGCATTATATATTGGACGGATAGCTGCAAATGTATATTCAGCGCACATTAGAATACTTTTTAAAACAAGTTAGTCAGCAGTTTCCCGTTTTATTGGTAACAGGGCCGCGTCAAGTAGGAAAAACAACGATTTTAAAACATCTCAGTAAAACGGTCAGAAAATATGTTACCTTAGATGACCCTCATCTAGCTCAATTGGCAAATGAAGATCCGGGTCTTTTTTTACAGCGTTTTCCCCCGCCAGTTCTCATTGATGAAATTCAATATGCACCTACTTTGTTTCCTTATATAAAAATGCTTGTTGATGCGCAGCGCAGGCCAGGTGATTTTTGGTTAACAGGATCTCAACAATTTCAATTAATGCAAAATGTATCTGAGTCACTGGCTGGGCGCATAGGAATCGTAAATTTGCTGGGATTATCTTTAAAAGAACAGCAACATCATGCCAACATTGAGCCCTTTTTGCCTACAGAAAAACAATTAAACCATCGTGCTGGCTATTCAGTGCCTCTTTCATTACAAGAAATATATCGCATTATTTGGCAAGGTTCGTTTCCGGCATTATATACAGTAAAAATGGATAGAGATCTGTTTTATAGTTCATATGTACAAACTTATTTACAACGCGATATTCGTGATCTTTCTAATATTAGTGATTCACATGTATTCTTAAAATTTTTACGTGCTGCGGCAGCACGGACAGGTCAGTTGTTAAATATGGCAGATCTTGCAAGAGACAGTGGTATCAGTCCGGTAACGGCGAAACATTGGTTAGCAATTTTAGAAGCATCAGGTATTATTTATTTATTAGAACCCTATCATAACAATATTACTAAGCGGCTTGTTAAAACACCCAAACTTTATTTTCTTGATACGGGACTTTGTGCTTATCTAACAGAATGGTCTAGTCCAGAAACATTGGAGGCTGGGGCAATGTCGGGTGCGATATTGGAAACATTTATATTTACGGAAATTTTAAAAAGTTATTGGCATAACGGTAAACGTGCACCGCTTTATTATTATCGCGATAAAGATAAAAAGGAAATTGATTTACTCATTGTGAAAGATGAAATAATTTATCCCTTAGAGTTTAAAAAATCTGCTCGGGTAGATAAGTATCTTGTAGAACAGTTTAAGGTGCTTAAAAAATTAAATAAAAAAATAGGCCCTGGCGGCATTGTTTGTTTGGTTCCTTCTTTATTACCTTTAAGTATTAATGATAATGCTATCCCTGTTAGTTTTCTGTAGAAGTAAATGTTTTCCCATTCCGTATATTGTACGGCCTCAACCTTGTCTTTAACAAGTCTCAAAACGCTCACACGGATGCTCATCGCTTCCAGCTTCCACCTGTATAGTCACATGATCGACTTTGAATGTTGTTTTTAACGTGTGATTGATATTAAGATAATCAGCATCACTTAATTTTTGTTCCGGCATGACTAAATGCGCAGTAAGTGCGATTTCTTTGGTGCTAAGTCCCCAAATATGTAAATCATGCACAGTTTTAACCCCTGGTAATTGTTCTAAAAAAGTTTGAATGCCTTGTTGATCAATATGGTGCGGGACGGCATCGAGAATAAGTCTCACCGAATCGCGTAACAAACCCCATGTACCTATAAGAATAATGGTGACAATGAATAAACCTACCAAAGGATCTAACCACATCCAACCAGTGAAATAAATCGCAATCGCTGCGATTACGACACCAATGGAAATAAGCGCATCGCCTAAAAGATGAATAAACGCGCCTTTAATATTTAAATCATCATGCGCCCCTTTGATAAACAACAAAGCGGTGCCGCCATTGATGAAGATACCAATGGTAGCAACAATGATCACAATACTTTCATTAACCGGCGTTACATGCGTAAGTTTGTAAATGGATTCATAAATAATAAGCGCAGACGTTGCAACCAAAATAAGCGCATTACTGAGTGCCGCAAGAATAGTCGTGCGTTTGTAGCCATAACTATAACGTTTACGTGCAGGCAAGGTAAGCAGCCAACTTGCGCCCCAGGCAAGCACCAAACCAAACACATCGCCAAAGTTATGCACGGCATCTGCCAATAAACTCATGGAATTTGCGACGAAGGCATAAAAAATCTGACACAAGGTAAAAGCCAAATTAAGTACCACAGCAATACCAAACGCTTTATTGAACGATTGTGGTGCGTGGCTATGTCCGTGATCATGACTCATAGTATTAATCTCTTCTTAATTGATCAGTAGTTGCAAGCGGGGTAGGGTATCGTAATGCTACCCAATAACAAGATACGATAAAGGTGAAAATAGTAGCGGCAAGTACCATATGCGATGTATTTTCAGAAACCATTTTGGTTTGCGTTGCCAAAAAAATCACTAATAATGAAAATTCACTGATTTGACCCAGACGTATGCCGATTTCCCAACCTGTGGCTTTTGTTTCGCCGTATCTTGTTAATAACCAGGCAAATACCATGGGTTTTAGTATTAGCATTAATATCGCAAGTGTAATGGCAGGTAAAATGACGATGGATATCACATCAACATTAAAACTTGCCCCAATGGCAAAGAAAAATATCACTAAAAAGAAATCGCGTAAGGGTTTTAAACTTTCTGCAATGTAGAGTGAAATAGGATGAGTTGCGAGCGCAACACCTGCAATGAAAGCGCCGATTTCTTCGGGCAAGCCAATGTAATAAGCAAGCTCTGCCATGCACAGACACCAGCCTATGGACAGAATAAAAATATACTCATGAATTTTGTCAAATTTTATAAGAAGCTTTGCCAGCAAGAAGCGTTCGAATAGATAGGCAATGAATAATAAGAATGGAAAACCTATCACGACTGAAAGAACCTCGTGTAATGTCACAACGCCGTCTGCAAAAATTCTTAAAAATAGCAATACTGCAATGGCAATAATATCTTGCAGCAATAAAATGCTTATCATCAATTCGCCCGTGTGTTGATGATGTAAAATGGTGGTAGGCAAAAGTTTCAGGCCTATGATAGTGCTAGAAAACATCATGGTAATGCCAATGATGATGGATTCAAGCAGGGTATAATGGAATAAATATCCCACTACAAAACCTAAGATGAAAAAAATCCAAGAGCTTATGAATGCAATCCAACTCATTTTACGCAAGGAATGCAATAAGTCTTGCGGATGCAGATGTAAGCCTAATAAAAACAGTAAAAACAATATGCCTATATCGCCTGTTTGTCGGATAAGCTCCGAGTCATTGACGAATTTTAAACCCCAAGGGCCTAATATAGCCCCCAGTACAATATAGGTCCCCAATAGTGATTGGCGTGTGTATAACGCCACCGTAGAAAGTATCGCAGTCCCCGCAAAAATTAGGAAAATAATATAAATAATAGACTGCTCATGGTTCATTAACTTTCCTCACTTAACGAAACTAACGTCGTGTTGCCGCCAGATGCTGTAGTATTAATAGAGACCGCACGCTCAACGCATAAACGCGGCAAATAATGTGGGCCGCCTGCTTTAGGCCCTGTCCCTGACAATCCTTCGCCGCCAAAGGGTTGTACACCTACCACTGCGCCTATCATATTGCGGTTCACATAAAGATTACCCACTGGCATGCGGTTTTGTATGTGTTTAACCGTCGCATCAATACGGCTGTGTATACCCATGGTAAGCCCATAACCCGTTGCGATGATAGAATCCAGGATCTTATCCAGGTCTTTGGCATTATAACGAATAATATGCAAAATAGGTCCAAAAACTTCGCCTGGTAATTGTTGAATAGATGTTAATTCAAAAGCACAAGGTGCGAAAAAAGTGCCTGGCGGTAAATCTTTAGTAGGAACTTGATGAATGAATTTTGCTTCAGCATGCATTTTTTTGGTATGTTCTTCCAACATGTTTTTTGCAGCTAAATCGATAACAGGGCCGACATCCGTTGCTAATAAAGCAGGATCACCCACGGTTAATTCATCCATAGCACCTTTCAACATAGTGATGATTTGCGGGGCAACATCTTCTTGTAAAAATAACACTCTTAAAGCAGAGCAACGCTGCCCAGCGCTGTTGAAAGCAGAAGCAATCACATCAGTGACAACTTGTTCAGGCAACGCAGATGAATCAACAATCATCGTGTTTTGTCCGCCAGTTTCAGCAATAAAAGGTACCAGAGGTCCTGGCCTATCGGTTAAGGCTTTTTGAATGGTTTTTGCGGTTTCAGTGGAACCTGTAAACATGACACCAGCAATCCTAGGGTCGCTTGTTAAAGTTGCCCCTACCACAGAACCTTTGCCAATCATTAATTGCAACACATCTTGCGGAATGCCCGCTTGATGCAATAAACGCACGGTTTCTGCGGCGATCAATGGCGTTTGCTCAGCAGGTTTGGCAATAACAGTATTACCCGCAACCAGTGCAGCCAATACTTGGCCGGCAAAAATCGCAAGAGGAAAATTCCACGGACTGATACAAACAATAATACCGCGTGGATGCAGGGATAATTGATTAAATTCGCCAGTCGGGCCTTTTAATTCCTGAGGTTTAAAATCAACCCGTGCCCGTGCAGCATAGTAACGGCAATAGTCCACCGCTTCGCGCACTTCCGATGCAGAATCCACGATTTGTTTGCCGCCTTCACGATTTAATAACATCATGAAGGTTGGCATGTTTTCTTCTAATAAATCCGCTGCACGTTCTAAACAAGCAGCACGTTCTTCGACGTGAGTATCAGCCCATCTTTTGCAAGCCTTTGCAGCATGAGTGAGAGCAGTTTCTACATCTTCGTGAGAAGCTTTATAAACATGACCTACCGTATGTTGTTTATTGGCAGGCGAGAAAACCGGTTGCGGCTCGCCGCGTACAACAAGATCGCCATTAATAATAGGGCCTGCCCGAAAAGTTTGTTCATCAGCTTTTTCCATCGCTTCTTTTAAGGTTTTGAGTGTGTTTTCGTTGGAAAGGTCTAAGCCTTTTGAGTTAAGTCTATTCACGTTCACAGCTGACTCCTTCGAGAGATAAATATTTCTTGGTAATGGAATATGGGGATGAGGTATATCTTTAAGGTTCGCAATTTTTTCCATGGGATTTAAAATAAGTTTATCCAATGAAGTATCTTCATCCGCGATTAAATTTACAAAATTGGTATTAGCACCGTTTTCTAATAATCGCCGCACTAAATAACCTAATAAATCTTTATGAGTCCCTACCGGCGCATAAATACGACACGGTATGCCTTGCGCTACCATTTGGTCGTACAGAGGTCTGCCCATGCCATGTAAACATTGAAATTCGAAGTCCTTGCGTGTACCTAGCATTTCTAATACGGCAGCAACGGAATAGGCATTATGTGTACCAAATTGCGGATAAAAACAATCCGCATAGGACAATATTTTTTTCGCACACGCAATATAAGAAACATCCGTGGAATTTTTGCGGGTAAAAACAGGATAACCTTCTAAACCTAACACTTGACTGACTTTAATTTCACTGTCCCAGTAAGCGCCTTTAACCAATCTCACCATGAGCTTGCGTTGATGGCGTTTCGATAAATCAGCCAGCCAATCAATCACAAACGGTGCGCGTTTTTGGTAAGATTGCACCGCCAAACCAAAACCTTCCCAGCCATTTAATGCAGGATTTTCAAATACTTTTTCAATAATATCGAGGGATAATTCTAAGCGTTCTGATTCTTCTGCATCAACGGTTAAACCAATGTTTTGTGCTTTAGCTGCTTTTGCCAATTCAAGTAATAACGGCACCAGTTCTTTTAAAACACGTTCGCGTTTAGCGACTTCATAACGTGGATGCAAAGCAGAGAGTTTGACTGAAATGCCAGGACTGTGAATAGGGTCTTTGTTTTGCGAGACTTTACCAATAGCAGCGATGGCATCTTGATAAGATTTAAAATATTTTTTTGCATCATCTGCTGTTTTAGCACCTTCGCCTAACATGTCATAAGAATAACTATAACCTAGCGCTTCCAATTTTTTTGCTCGTTCTAAAGCTTGTGTGATGGTTGTGCCCATCACGAATTGTTTACCCATCAGTTTCATCATTTGCAATATGATAGGACGAATGACTGCTTCACCTAAGCGGCTTACTACTCGAGTGAGGGTTGCACTTAAACTTTGTTCGGTGTTAAGTGTTGGCGCAAATATTTTTCCAGTGACAATGAGTGACCAGGTGGCAGCATTGACGAACAGTGATTTTTTAGTCGCTAAATGTTGGTGCCAATCCGGGGTAGAAAGTTTATCGCTTATCAATCTATCGATAGTATAGTTATCAGGAACACGTAACAGCGCCTCGGCTAAACACATAAGCGCAATGCCTTCCTGAGTTGAAAGATCGTATTGATTAAGAAATCCATTGATCCCGCTTTGTTTCGCACGTTGTCTTAAGTTTTCTTCGATGAGAGTTTTAGCTTTATTGCGTATGCGGGTTAGCGCTTCATTATTAAAGCTTATTTCTTGTAAAAGGACTTTGATTTGACTTGTTTCATCAGTGCGATAAGCAGCCGTAATAGCGCTTCTTAATGGGGTTTGTTGAGGTAATAAGTCACTTATCATCATTTTTCTGTATTTCCACATGTGTTTTGTGTTAATAATGTGCCAATATTGTATTAGCGAGGATATAATTTTGCCACAAAAAATCAAACATTTTAGTATAGCTAATCGTTTTAACGGTCTTTTGCCAGTGGTCATCGATGTTGAAACCTCCGGTTTAAACCCTGCCACCGATGCTTTATTAGAAATAGCTGCAGTATCAATTAATATTAATAGCGAAGGCAAGTTATTTCCTGATAAAACGTATGCTTATCATGTCGAACCTTTTTTGGGCGCGCGATTTGATTTAGAAGCGTTAGCCATTACTGGCATAGACCCTGGTTATCCTTTGCGCTATGCCGTCCCTGAACAACAGGTTCTGCACAATATTTTTACAGTTACCGATGAGTTATTAAAGCAAAGTAAATGCCGCCGGGCGGTGTTAGTGGGGCATAATGCCTGGTTTGATTTAGCTTTTATTCAGGCGGCAGTGAAACGCTGTCAATTTCGGACTACTCCATTTCATTCATTTACTTCTTTTGATACCGCAAGCTTAGCGGGGGTGGTTTTAGGCGAAACCGTATTGGCCAAGGCCTTGCGTAAAGCCAAGATCCCATTTGATGTTCTGAAAGCCCATTCTGCCATTTATGATGCTGAAAAAACGGCGGAGTTGTTTTGTTATTTGGCGAATACAATTGGATAAAAAATTGCTATATTTAAAATTATAGTATATTCTTAGCGCGCACCATTTATCAACTAGGTATTTAATATGAAAAAATTCGCGTTAATAGTATTTTTATTGATCACCCTTCCAGGATGTGCCACATTAGAGAAGATGCATGAGCGATGGCTTGCAGAAAATTGTAATGTCACCTCGGCTTATAGTAACGGGCTTACCGATGGTTTAAAACCCGATTCTACACCTAATAATTATGGAAATTCCTGCCCTGCTAACCAATATGAAGTTGGGGTTGCTTATTTAAGAGGATTTACTAAAGGTCTTGAGAGTCGTCCGAAAGAAATTCACGTTCAGCAAACAGTGCAGAGTGTTGCGGCACCGCATTAATTGTTAACCATGCGAAGGGTGGGGAGAGCGGCGCTTTTCAGCGACGCGCCCACCATTCGTGATGCTATTAGCTATTCAGGAATCAATTTAAGCAGCAACAGATAATTCTTGTCTAATTTTTTTCGCTATCTCTTGATAAAGATTGGGCCGAACCATACGATGCAACACAATGATCTTTTGTGACAATAGAAAGGTTGGATTGGCATTGCATCCACTAACCAAATCATAAATAACATCTTCAGGTACATCAGTATAAAGAGCAATACCTGAAAGATTATATTCTTCTGTGGATAGAATGTCGTTAAGAATACAACGAATAAATTTAGTTTCTAACATGATTTTTTCCTTATTAAATTTCATTATTTGAAAATAATCCATATTTTTTTTCCTTATTATTTCCCTGATCTCCTCACAGAAACGTGCAAATAACTCTGCTTCCAAAAGCATAAGTTCTTTTTTGAAAAATTGACTAGGATTAATGCCCAGCAATAGAAATAATGGTTGCACCATAGACATAAAAAACCTCCAAATTAACTGATTAATGCTTATCCATTAGTCTCATGGTAAATAGAGCTGTTAAACTCAAGCTATTGTATATTTATAATCAATGTAGTCATTCATCAATTGAAAAAATGAAATATAATTAAAAATCATAAAGTTAAGTTATAAAATCATCGGTACATAGCCGAACAGATTTATATTTTATTGAATTAGAGGGAAATAAACGCTAAATTCTGATGCTCTATTTTATTGAAAATTCTTTGTCTTATTTGATTGGGAGCAATACATTAAATGTTGACCCGTTGTTTATACTGCTATTAATTATTATCTTTCCATCCATTTTTTTCAACATCAAAAGAACGTTACTTAACCCAAGACCTATCCCGGGATATTTTGCTGTTTCAGGAGATTCAACACGTGAAAATGGTTCAAATATTGATTTATGATAAATTTCATCAATACCAATACCCGTATCTCGAATCTTTATTCCTATCCATTTTTTTTGATCAAATGTTTCAATGTTAGTGAAAATTGTTATTCCACCAGAATGAGTAAATTTAATAGCATTAGACACAATATTAAGAATAATTCTATGAATCATTAATCGATCACCACTATAATTAATTGGCAAATCAGAGTGATGGTAATCAATACTTAGCATTTTTTCTTTGACTTTAGCAGAAACGAATAATATGACATCATTAATAATATCTGTAATATTAATATTTTTAATATTTAGTTCACATTTATCATTATTTAATCTCGAATAATCTAAAACATCTTCAAGAAACATCATTAATTGTTCGGATGAATTAACAATCAATTTCTGTAATCTTTTTAATTCAGGGTCACTTATTTTTTTATAGATTGATCGAGACATATGATAAATGCCGCTTGCTGGTGTTCTAAAGTCGTGTGACATATTCATAAGAAATTCGGCCTTTATTTTATTTGCCGATTGCAATTCATTTATTGCATTTACAATAAAATGTCTCAATTTTTCTACTTCATATATTTTAAGTTTTTTATCTTCTTTGTTTCTATTATTAATGTTATTTAAAATTTCGACTTGCTTTTTTAAATCAGAAATATTCATGCTATCGTTTATGATAAAATCATTGATGATACTTTCTAGTATGCATAGCGTTGATGAAATTTTAGTAGCTAGGTAACTACTTGCAACAATCGATAAAACTGTAAATGGAACAAATATAGATAAAAAACCTGGTGAAATTTGTTTATATCCATTATATTCTAAAAAAAAATAGTTTGACCCAATGAATAAAAATGCTGATCCTAACCATAATATTAATGACAATATTGTAATTTGCGATTGAAGACTATTTACAGGTAAAAGATAAAATTCATCGTTGTTATTTTTTAAACTCAAGTAATATCCAAGACAAATTATTAATAATCCTAACACCCATGTTGATTCAAATGGGCTTAAGTACGGTATGATGCCAGATACTACGTAATACCGTATTATAAAATCTGAAGAAACAACTATTAAATATCCAATCGTAAGAAATCGTATCAATAGACCTTTTGATCTTGCTAAGCAAATGGTCGCCAAAGCAAAGCCGCTTACTTCGAGTATGGTGTCAATCAATTGAAATAATCCAATTGCAGAAAAATAATCAATTTTCCAAGATATCCCAAATGTGAATAATAAGAACAACAGTGAGGATAATACGATATTTGGTATATAGAGTATTTTTTTTCCATATGATACAACATTTTTATTTAACTTAAGCAAGTAGGTCCATACTAATAATTGTAAAAATAAAAACAATGCAAATGGAAGGTCAAATAATGTTGCGATAATCGCATTTTTATATTCAAATTTAAATAAATTAAGAACAATGTTATATATTAAATCTGCGATAAATAAGGCAGCAAATGAAATACCTAGCAATAAAAAAATTTTTTTATGTGAGTTATTATTAGTTTTCTTCCATAATTTAATAGTTAAAATGACTGCTAATGTATCTAAGCCTCCTTCACCTATCAATGGGAAAACTGCAGAATAATGTTCCATCCATGGAATATTTTTTAAAAAAGAATAAAGTAAAAAAAATATTATCCATCCCGCCATTGCAATTATTAAAGGATGGGTAATAAAAAATTGATTTTTAGAAATCAATAATCTCATATTTTTGCTAATACTCTAGCTGGAAGTCCATCCATGTTATTAATTTTCATGGGCATAATGTAAATTTTACATCGTCCAACTGGTATATCATTGAGTTCTAATCCTTCTACTATCAAAACATCATTTGATAATAATGACTTATGGACTGGTAAGTTTTCATATTCATACTTATCAACACTAATATAATCGATACCTACTACTCTTACGCCTTTTTTCACAAGTTCTTCGGCAGCTTCTGGTTCAATGTAGACATAGCTGTCTTTAAATTTTGTATTTTTTGAAAGTTTTGAATTCGATGTTTTAAAAAAAATGAAATCTTTTGCTAAAATAGATTGTTTACTGATAAAATCTTTTGTAATAGACGACTCATCTCCGGGAACTTCGATAATTAATCCATGTCCAATTAAATCATCGATCGAAAAATCACTACTTGTTTTTCCTCCTTTAATAACATGTGAGGGAAAATCAATATGAGTACCCGTATGGTTTCCTAAACGAATTTCACTCAAATGATAGTGTGCCCCTTTTTCTAGAGAACAAACATCTTCTGCTTTATATTGCGGGTCACCAGGAAAAGTTACTATATCTTCAGATATATTTGCACTTAAATCATAATATTTGTTTTTATTCATTTTTTCTGAATTTTGAACGCTTTTTATTTCTTGTGGTAAATTTGAAAACATTGTGATACTCCATAAAAAAATTATTAAAGTTAAGTTAGTAAAGTCGAATAAATTTAAAAATTTTTATAAATATCTGCTATAAATGGATTGGGATTAGCATTTTCAATTAATTTATGTAGCAAGTTATCCACATTCATATTTTTTATTTTTTTTGAAATCTTCGATTTGATGTTTTTTATATAGGGAAGTTCAACATATAAATCTTCAGCGATTTTTTTATCAGATTTTCCAGCGCAAGATTGAATAAATACTTCAAACTCTCGTGGGGTTAAATTACTGATGCCATCGGGTCTGCCTGATTCTCTGAGTTTTTCCAGTAAAGAGGGTTCCAGGTACACTCCACCCATCGCGACAATTTTTATTGCTGGCAGTAAATTCATATTGAAATAAATCGAACCTTTTATGGCAAGTCCTTTTATATTCTTATCGCTGATTATTCTTTCAAGAATTGTAATCTCAGAATGAGCTGTAATAATAAATAATTTAATTTTTTCATTATAAGTATTAATTCTTTTTGCGACTTCTAAGCCAGTCAAGTCTGCTAATTGAAAATCAAGGAGAGCTACATCAGGACTTTTATTTTTAATAGATATTATGCCTTGTCTCCCAAGATGATCCTGACTTATCACTTGAAATAATGGATCATTCTCTAATTCGGCTTTTAACCATTCACTATGTATTTCGCTATCTTCAATAATGCTGATTTTCACTTTATTAAGAGAAAATTCCGTTTGCATTGCTTTCAATCCACATTTTGACTAAATATTATTCTAATTTTCACTCACCATTGTTGCCTATTCATGATGCGTTGCTTGATCACATCCTATCTTAGATGGCTTTTATACCTGATACATCGAGGTAAAAGCAATTCTTTTCTTGCGCAAATGTAAATAGGTGGGGTGGACAACAAAAAGTGCCCACCCCCTTTGGCTGATCTGTATTAACCAAACATCACACCAATCCGCAGCGCAACCCGGTTACTGTTTTCATCATTGCCGCCGTCTGAGATGCTATAGGCTTGATCATTCGAGTATTCAAGTCCGATATTAGTGTTTTTCAATAACTCAATACCATAACCTGCGACCCAGCGACGTTCAGGAATGAATAAAGCTACGGCATCACCTGATTGTTGATAGCCAACATAAAGGTTTTGTGCTTTACACCAATAGTTGAAACCGTAAGCGACTTGTAAATCAGCCGCCCAAGGTTTTGCGCCTTCCAGAAAATCCTCACTATCTACATTGAGAGAAGAATGTAAATCTATAAAATTGAAGGAAGTCAACGCAGTCACATAATGTCCGCTTAAGCTGAATGGCCCGCTATTGACCATGCCATAAACGGTCAAACCATTGACTCGATCAATATAGAAAGATTGATTGGTATTGATTACCTGTCCATTCGCAAATCCCAAAAGCGTATTTTTCAAGAAAGCAGTGGCATAGGCAATATCGTTTACGCCCATCATGTCATGAATATAACCAATTCCCAAATCCCAACCCAATGGCATACTGACTTGGCCCATGCCTAATTGTGCGCCAAAATTGGTTTCGCCTTGATTCGGAACGTTTAAAAGTGGAAATGGAAAGACTAAACTATCCATGTTAGGAATTTGATTTTGAAAAGTAAATAACGATCCATGGAAGTTTGCATTGTTCCATCCGGAAATAAAACTAAGTTCCGCCGAAGTTTGCAAGGTTTCTGTCATAACTTGAGTCATGCTGCGTGTAATAGGATGAATGGTATAACGTCCGAAATCCTGAAATTGTTTACCTACTTTTAAAAAGATAGGAAACATTGCTGGGTTCCCAAGCGTGATATAACCTTGTTGTAAATCTAAAGTATGCAGCGTGTAAGCTTCGCTGTAAATGCCCGGCATGGAAACTACATGGTTATTAAATGGGAATTGGCCAAAACTAACCGTGTTTAATGCGGTATTTTGCAGGCTATTATAGCTAAGTTCCATGAAAGCCCTGACCCATGGATTAATATGGCCAGTGACATCAAGATAAGCATCGTTTACCGAAAACCGTGAATTATTTTCACCCATGAAACCTTGATTTAAATTACCAACCTGCGTATCAAAATTGATGCCGCCTGCTAATTGTATTGGTCTGCCGCAACCTGCTGTGGGTTTAGCACGTCTTGCGTTTTGACTCATGGCATCCATGACATAGGTATACATGCTCACGTTTGGACATGGCATCACTAACATTTCACCCTTGTAATTTTTTTCCGTTTTTTCAGTTGTTTCAGCAAGAAGAGGGGAGCTAACTAAACCAGACAGTACCATTGATGTGACTAGAAATTTTAATTTCATTATTATCTCCTTATTGTATTTTTTTGTGAGGAGGGATTGTAATGAAAGAAAAGGTGAATAGTCAACTTATTAAAAAAGTATGGTCATAGTTGTTTTTCGCTCCAAAGCATACGTCCATGTATTTTGGGTGACATCCTGTCACCAAGTCGCTTAAAACAACTATGACCATACTTTTTTAACCGCTATAACTTTAACCTTGTGATTAATATATAAATTATCAATTGATAATATCTTTTAAATATTTATCATTTGAGATATACTATTATTATCCAACAAAGGAAATTAATATGCATAATCCAAGAAAATCACACTCTAGGGTAATTGCTCAAATAAATAAAAATGCAGTTGCATTGAAAGCTTTCTTTAATATTGCGCACAAATGGCAGCTTACCTCTGAACAAGAAAGAATTTTACTTGGAGCTACATTGCCTACTTTTTATCGATGGAAAAAAAATAAAGACGGATCTTTAACAAAAGATACATTAGAGAGGATTTCTTATATTCTCGGTATTTACAAAGCGTTAAGAATTCTGCTTCCCTCCGAAGAAATAGCAAATATGTGGATTAAAAAACCGAACAAAGCACCATTATTTGGAGGAAAGAGCGCGCTAGATAAATTATTGATAGGAAGGGTGATAGATTTAGCTGATGTGCGAAGATATTTAGATGCGGAGCGTGGATGGTAAAATGTTAAAACTACCCCGTTTAATTGAGTTGCCTAATCAAAAATATTATAGAATTATTCCATCAATTTATCCCCCTATTAATTTTTTTGAAGATTTAGTGGACCCCTCTGAAATGGAGATTTTATGGGAAATTGAAAGTCTTACCAATGAAAGATTACGACAGGAAACCGGTGATATATTTTTAGTCCCCTCCGAGGATCGTATCAGTGGAAATGGTTCATCGGTGGTTATGGCTGCATTTACCCATTTATCGAAACCCACTCGATTTTCAGATGGAAGCTTTGGTATCTATTATGCAGGTTTATCTAAAGAAACAGCTATTCGGGAAACCGTCTATCATAGAGAAATATTTCTAAGAACTACCGATGAACCTTCTTTAGAATTAACTATGAGGCTCTATGAGGGTAAAATCTTAAAGCCATTGCACGATATTCGTGAAAAATATGAACTACTACATCATCCAACTATTTATACGGATTCTCAAGCATTTGGAAAGCAAATAAGAGAGCAGAAATCTTGGGGAATCTTATATAACAGTGTTAGGCATAAGAAGGGAATATGTATGGCATGCTTAAGGCCTCCTGCTATTTCCATTCCTAAACAAATGTCGCATTTAAAATATATATGGAATGGCGTTAGAATCACCGAGGTGTTAGATATGCAGGCTGTATTAAGTTTTTGATTTGAGGAAAAGGATTGTAGGGTAGATTACGGTAATCCACCCCACATTGATTTGGATTATAAATTAGTGGATTTTTCACCCAAAAATTCAGCAATACCTTCTTCAGTAGGTTTAATACCCGTATCGCCTTTGTTCCAGCCTGCTTGGCAAACTTCGCCATGTTTTTCGTGATATTGCAATGCATCGATTAAACGTAATAATTCATCGATGTTACGGCCTAAGGGTAAATCATTCACGATTTGTGAACGCACAATACCTTGCTTATCAATTAAGAACGCAGCGCGTAATGCAATATGAGCTGTGGGGTGTTCAATACCATAGCTTTGGCAAATGTGATGATTCACATCAGCGACCAAAGGATATTTGACAGGCCCGATGCCGCCTTCATTAACAGGTGTTTTACGCCATGCGCTATGGGAAAATTGTGAATCAATAGAAATACCAATAACTTGTGTATTTCGTTGATTAAATTCAGCAATTCGATTGTCTAAAGCAATTAATTCAGATGGACAAACGAAGGTAAAATCCAACGGATAAAAACATAAAATGCCGTATTTCCCTTTGAGTGAATCGCTTAATTGAAATTGGTTAACGATATCGCCATTTGCTAATACAGCAGCAGCGGTAAAATCAGGGGCCCTGCGGCCGACTAAAATGCTCATAATTTGAACCTCGTGACTAGTGGAAAAGATTAAGGGCAAGATTATATACAAAATTTGTAGAGGTGTCTAAGTGGAATAACGAGCAACTTGGCTCTAGCTGTTTCGATAAGTTGCCTAACATTATTTAATAGTTCAGATTTCAAGGTTAAATCTTTTTCCATAATCTTCCTTCAAAAAAAATTTGTGTGACATGTCACACAAATCGTAATTTATTGAATTTAACCGATTTTATTAAATAGTTTAGACCCATTTTGAAGATAGAAGTCTAGTTCCCCGCTTGTCATGCCAGCATGCTTTTGTGCGGGAAGCATGCTGGCATGACAAGTTCCTTATGCTATCATCCTTTTTTCTAAAACGGATGAGAGCGGCCTTATGTCTATGAATCATGAATTCTTACCTTTTTCTAAGCCAACTATCAGTCAAGAGGCTATTGATGAAGTGGTGGCTTGTTTGCAATCCGGCTGGATTACCACAGGGCCGCGCGTTCAGCAATTTACGGAAGATTTAAAAGAATATTTAGGCGCACCTTTTGTATTGCCCTTATTGTCCGCCACAGCTGGGCTTCATTTGACCTTGCTGGCCATGGATATTGCGCCAGGTGATGAAGTAATTACCACCCCTTTAACTTTTGCCGCAACCTTAAATACCATTGTTTTAGCTGGTGCGAAACCGGTATTAATCGATATCGATCCTCATACCTTAAATATGGATCTAAATCAACTTGAAGATGTGATCACGGATAAAACGCGTGTTATTATGCCCGTGCATTTTGCAGGGCTTCCGGTTGAAATGAATACGCTTTACCGTCTCGCTAACCAACATGGGCTACGAGTGATCGAAGATGCAGCACATGCTATTGGCACTGAATTCAATGGTAAACGCATTGGCAGTGTGGGCGATACACAAGTTTTTAGTTTTCATCCGAATAAAAATATCACCACCGGTGAAGGCGGTGCGATTGCTACCCGTGATGAAGTTTTAGCAAAAAGAATCAGTTTATTACGTTTTCATGGCATGGACAGAGAAGCTTGGAACCGTTTTGGTAAATCAGGCAATCAAGATTATGAAATCGTGATGCCAGGTTATAAATATAATATGATGGACATTCAAGCAGCTCTAGGCTTGCATCAATTGAAACACTTGGATGATTTTATTGCGCGACGAACTGAATTAGTGAACCGTTATCAAGAAGCGTTAGCCGATTGGCCGCAATGGAAATTACCAGGAACTCCATCCTATCCGCACAAACATGCATGGCATCTTTACACACCGCTGATTAATGAGCTTGAAGCAAACATGGACCGTGATACTTTCATGGCAAAAATGAAAGAAAAAAACATAGGTACCGGGCTACATTATCGTGCAGTGCATTTATATCCTTATTATCGCGATCAACTAGGGTTTAAAGAAGGAGATTTCCCTCATGCGGAAGATGCTGGAAACCGCATTGTAAGCTTGCCATTGTTCCCAACCATGACGGATGCAGACCACGATAGAGTATTGGATGTCATGTACAGTATTTTTAATGCATAAGGTTTAAGTATGAACGTTTTAATTTTAGGTGCAAATGGTTTTATTGGCAGCCATTTAAGTGAAACTATTTTAGCAAAAACATCCTGGCAAATTCATGCTATGGATTTGACACAAGATAAATTATCGGATTGCTTAGGCAATGCTCGATTTCATTTTAAAACAGGGGATATTACTAAAGAACAAGACTGGATTGCAGAACGCATCCAACATTGCGATGTTGTATTGCCTTTAGTTGCGATCGCCAATCCATCGGTGTATGTACAACATCCTTTGCGCGTATTTGAGTTGGATTTTGAAGCGAATTTAGCAATCATCAGGCAATGTGTCGCACTTAAAAAACGGATTATTTTTCCTTCGACTTCTGAAGTGTACGGCATGTGTCCTGATGCAGCTTTCGATGAAGAAGAAAGTTGTTTGGTCACAGGCCCTATTCATAAAGAACGCTGGATTTATTCATCCTCAAAACAATTATTGGATAGAGTGATTTATGCTTACGGCAAACATCACGGACTCGATTACACCTTGTTTAGACCCTTCAATTGGTATGGCCCAAGGCTGGATAATATTTTTAATCCTAAACAAGGCGGCTCAAGGGTTTTAACGCAATTTATCGGCAATATTTTGCGTGGTGAAAATATTATGTTAGTGAATGGCGGCTCACAGCAACGTTGTTTTGCCTATATCGATGATGGTATTGATGCTTTATTAAAAATGATAGAAAACAAAAATAATGCTGCATCTCAACGAATTTTTAATGTTGGAAATCCCACGGAAAATGTGTCCATTCGCACCCTTGCTGAAATGTTAATAACATTTATTAAAAAATACCCGGATTATCATGAGGCCGCGTCAAACACCAAACTTATGGAAGTGAATGCAGATCAATATTACGGCGTGGGTTATCAAGATGTGTTATTGCGCGTGCCTGCCATTAAGCGCGCGAGAGAATATTTGGGTTGGGAGCCAAAAGTAAGCTTATCGCATGGTTTGGAGAAGACGTTGGATTATTATTTAAAGCAAACGGTTTCTGTAAATGAATAATATAATCAAAAGGATAGGATTTGTTTAGTTTTTTTACAAATCCTTAAGGTTTCCTTAACCTTGTTTTTGTATGATTAATACATATAAATGAGGGGTTATACAATGAAACGTATTTCAAAACTAGATGAGCTAAAAAACCTTAAAGAAAGGATTAACCAGTTAGTAGGTGAAGGGAAAGAATTAATTGAATCCCTGCGTCAAAATGAAGTAGCTAGACGCCAATTTGAGATCGCTGAAAGTAAATTTGAATATATAACAAGAACTATTCCATATCTCAATAGTCATGGCGATTGGTCATATTATAGGATTACGATTAATAATCTGGAAAAATTTAACGTTGAGCAAAAAGCGATTGATTTAATTTTCAGAATAGAGACTCATTTAAAGAATATAGAAATCGAAAAAGAAGATTTGTGCCGCGATTTTGAGAACCTCAAAAAGCGTTATGATGAATTGAAAGCAACTGAAAAAATAAATCTTCCTGATCTTCAAGCTTTGGTCAAAGAAATGGAGGAACTCCATAAAAAAACCGTCGTAAAAATAATAAAGATAGTAAGTAATTTTATGCAATCTGCTTCTGCTATTATGCAAGAAACACCAGTCTTATTTTCAGAAGAAAAAGAAGATGTTCATAAGTACTATAAAGAAAATGAGGAGATCGCTGCAAGCTTTACAAAAGGCAAATTGGGACCACAGGATTTGGAAAAGCATCTTGCTGTACTTAAAGAACGGAAAGAGAAAGCTCTGCAAGCACAGGAAAATTCGAAACAGTTAGGAAAGGAACAACTCAGAAAAGAAGCAAGAGCAGAGGCAGAAGAACAAGCGAGAGTGCGAGCACAAGCTGCTAAAAGTGCTGCAGTTACTCCAAACAAACCAGGGTTGTTGACAAGGATGATGGGAAGCTTGTGGCAAAGTCCACCGCAACCTGAGGCTGAGAAGCAACCGGTAACGATGCATATACCCTCCACAAAAAATGGAACAATTAACCCTGGGTAGGGGATTCTTTTATCCTAAACAACTCACTTTATCATCTATCACCGAATCATAGTTGGTAATATCATTGGTAATCGTATTAGTAAACGTCGCATTTGAAATTGTTGCTTCCGAAAAATTAGCTTTGCTTAAATTAGCATTATTAAAGTTAGCGCAACTAAAATCTGCTTTGCTAAAATTAGCTTGTTGTAAACTTGCACCCACTAACGTCGCATAATTTAGGACGGCATTGCTTAGGTTGACGTTATTCATCGCAGTGTTGCTTAAATCCGCATGACTTAGATTGGCATTAGATAAATTAGCACCTGTTAAAGTGGCATTAGAAAGATTAGCATGACTTAAGTTAGCTTTGCTTAAATTCATATTTTCTAGATTAACATTAGAAAGATTTGCATGTGATAAATTCGCATTTTGTAAGTCAACTTTTCCTTGCGAAAATTGATACGAGCGTAAATCAGCATGCGAAAGGTCTAGTCCTTTGACATTTGATTTATTCATGATTTGTTCTAACTTAGCTAAGTCATCTGGGTTAACAGCATAAGCATTGAGTGTAAAACAACAAAAGAGTACCAACATTTTTTTAAACATGTATCAATCCTTAATTTGAAACTCTATGAATTCTCGCACCTAACTGCGAAAGTTTTTCTTCTATGCATTCGTAACCGCGATCAATATGATAAATACGATCCACACTGGTTTCACCATGCGCGGCTAAACCAGCGAGGACCAAACTTGCTGATGCGCGTAAATCGGTTGCCATGGTAGGTGCACCTTGCAGATGAGGAATGCCGCTGCAAATAGCAGTGTTACCTTTCAAAAAGACTTTAGCGCCCATGCGTTGTAACTCTTGCACATGCATAAAACGATTTTCAAAAATGGTTTCAGTGATAACCCCAGTACCTTCTGCGATGGTATTTAACGCCATAAATTGTGCTTGCATATCAGTGGGGAAAGCAGGGTAAGGCGCTGTGCTTATGTTAACAGCCCGTGGACGATTGCCTTTAGTATCAAGACTAATCCAATCAGGGCCTATTTCAATATCAGCACCTGCTTCGGTCAATTTAATGAGGACAGATTCTAAAATGTCAGGCCGGGTATTTTTCACTTTAATTTTACCCCGTGTAATCGTTGCTGCAGTAAGATAAGTACCTGTTTCAATACGGTCAGGCAGCACGTGATAACTACCGCTAGTTAACTCTTTCACGCCATCAATGACGATAGTCGAGGTTCCTGCGCCGGAAATTTTTGCGCCTATGGTATTTAAAAAATTCGCCAAATCTTCGACTTCAGGCTCATGGGCAGCGTTGCGAATCACTGTCTGACCTTCCGCTAATACAGCAGCCATCATGATGTTTTCGGTGCCCGTGACGGTGACGATATCCATAACAATATTCGCACCTTGTAAGCGCTTTTTACAGGTGGCTTTGATATAACCGTTTTCAACCACGATATCAGCACCCATGGCTATCATGCCTTTAAGATGTTGATCGACGGGCCTAGTGCCAATGGCACAACCGCCTGGCAAAGACACCACCGCTTGTCTAAAACGGCTTAACAGCGGGCCTAATACTAAAATAGAAGCACGCATGGTGCGAACCAGCTCATAAGGTGCATGCAAGGTATGAACGCTTCCAGCATCGACTTCAATGGTTGAGCGTTCATCCAGGGTAATTTTTACTCCCATTTGCCCTAACAAGCTCATGATAGTGGTCACGTCTTGTAAATGTGGAATATTAAAAAGCTGTACAGGAGTAGGTGCCAGCAGAGTTGCAGCCAAAATAGGCAGCGCTGCGTTTTTCGCGCCAGATATACGGACTTCGCCATTAATAGGGATATTGCCCTGTATAATTAATTTATCCATGGTATGAACTCATTTATTAGTCTCAGATTGCCATTCTTCCGGAGTATACGTCTTGAAAGAAATAGCGTGTAATGTACCATCTTGAATATGGCTTTCTAATATTTTATAGACAAGCTGCTGCTTTTGCACACGGCTCTTGCCGGAAAAAACAGGGCTTATGACAACCGCAGTAAAATGTTGCCCATCATCGCCATCAATCATGGCAGTGCAATCGGTTAAGCCAGTTTCAATTAATTGTTTGATCGTGTTTGGATTCATAAGGATCTCTCAAAGCTGGCTAAGATTAACGCAATGCTCTAGCCTGGTCAAGATCAAAATGACTTGTTATGATCTTGTCCATTAAATAAGATGTAGATGTAGGGTGGGCAAAGGAGCGCTCCTCAGCGACGTGCCCACCAAATACCCGTATAAAAATAGAGATATAAATGTGAAAATCGATCAAACCAACGGTTTATTAACATCCGTCGATTATAAACCCTCGCCACATAGCGACGATAGACCGGAAAATACAGCCATCGATATGATAGTTGTACATAATATAAGCTTGCCGCCGGGTGAGTTTGGCGGAGGCCATGTCCAGTCATTTTTTTGTGGTCAATTAAATACCGCACAACATAGTTATTTTGCAACCATAGCAGCCTTAAAAGTTTCCTCTCACCTTTTTATCCAGCGTGACGGCATGATGACGCAGTTTGTGCCTTTCACAAAACGTGCGTGGCATGCTGGCGTATCAAATTTTAAAGGACGCGAACGCTGCAATGATTTTTCAATTGGTATTGAATTGGAGGGCACGGATGATTTACCTTATGAAGCCATCCAATATCAAACATTGGCACACGTCATTCAATTATTGAAGACAGAGTATCCATCGATTGCTCATATAGTGGGTCATGCTGACATTGCGCCAGGTCGTAAAACAGACCCGGGAGCGGCATTTGATTGGATGTTATTGCATAAATTATTGGATGAATTGAAATGACATTTATTATTACCTTAATTGCACTGGTGATGGAACGATTTTTCCATTGGCATCATTTTAGAAAATGGCAATGGTTTTTTACCTATGAACGTTGGTTGAGCGAGCACAGTGTGCGCCTGCCAGATATCTTGCGATTAATGATTAGTATTGTGCCGCCAGTGGTGATAGTTGGCGTGATTGAATATTTATTAGCAGGATGGTTTTATGGAATATTAGAACTATTATTTGGCGTAGTAGTCTTATTATATTGTTTAGGACCGCATAATTTATGGGTGCAAATTTATAGCTATATCGAAGCCTTTCAAAAAGAAGACCCGCAATTAGCTATCGACTCAGCTAAAAATTCGTTTGGTGTATCCTATGCTAATAATTCACAAGCTTTTCATCGTGCCTTAATAGGCGCGATATTTATTGCAGCGCACGAACGTATTTTTTCAGTGATATTTTGGTTTGTGTTACTAGGGCCGGTAGGGGCTGTTTTGTATCGACTGATAGATTTATTTAGTGAGCGTCAAGAATTAGGCCTAACGGACATTGCATTAAAAACCAAACAGGTCATGGATTGGGTGCCTGTGCGAATTTTCACTTTTATTTTTGCCTTAGGCGGACATTTTACGGAAGTTTTCACCTGCTGGAAAAACGGCTTGCAGAAAGGTCTAGATGCAAATGAAACCTTGCTTGCTGATTGCGGGGTCGCGGCACTTGATGTGA
>CAYVRW010000034.1:0-21604 GCA_964453575.1 uncultured Coxiellaceae bacterium
CTGGTGGGCACGTCGCTGCACTCCTTTGCCCACCCTACATTACATAACATTTGGAATTTAAATGACTAAGATTGAAGAACTAAATTCAAACATTCAAACACGTTTCGCCGATCTCATCGAGCGCAGCGTTCTTGCGTGCGGCGAATTAACTCTCACCTTGCATCCAGAACATTTACTCCCCATCGCCCTAGCTTTACGCGACGAACCTCCCTTTGACTTCAAATTATTAATCGACGTATGCGGTGTCGATTATCTTCACTACGGTATCTCTGAATGGGAAACCGAATCTGCCACAACCACCGGCTTTGAACGCGGCGTCGAAGAAAACACTACTAAAACATACACCGGCAAGCGCTTTGCCAGTGTTTATCATTTATTATCATTAACCCATAACCAACGCATTCGCTTAAAAGTTTTTCTCGATGAGCATGCGCCGCATGTGCCCTCCGTGGTGGATATCTGGCCTGCAGCAAATTGGTTTGAACGCGAAGCATTTGATTTATACGGTATTATGTATGAAGGTCACCCCGATTTACGCCGCTTGCTTACCGATTATGGCTTTGTTGGACATCCTTTCCGCAAAGATTTTCCTTTAATTGGCCAAGTAGAAGCACGTTATGACGCGAACCAACGCCGTGTTGTTTATGAACCCGTGAGTATTGAACCACGTGTGCTTGAGCCAAAAGTCATACGCACTGACCCGCGCTATGAGGTGGAGTAAATACCATGGAAAAATTAACCGAATTTCGTAATTACACCTTCAACTTTGGCCCTCAACATCCTGCCGCGCATGGTGTATTACGACTGATTTTAGAAGTCGATGGCGAAACCATTGTTCGTGCGGACCCTCATGTGGGTTTATTGCATAGAGCGACGGAAAAATTAGCTGAAAGTAAACCTTATAATCACACCATAGGCTATATGGACAGACTAGATTACGTATCCATGATGTGTAATGAGCATGGTTATGTGCTAGCCATTGAAAAATTATTAGGTATAGAACCACCGATTAGAGCGCAATATATTCGCGTCATGTTTGATGAAGTCACCCGTATTTTAAATCATTTGTTATGGTTAGCCGGCCACAGCATAGACATTGGCGCTCTCACCGTATTTTTATATGCATTTCGTGAACGGGAAGACTTGCTAGATTGTTATGAAGCCGTTTCAGGTACGCGTATGCATGCAACCTATTATAGACCAGGCGGGGTCTATCGCGATTTACCAGCAAAAATGCCGCAATATAAACCCTCACGCTGGCATGATGCAGCTGAAGTTGCAAAAATGAATGAAACGCGGCAGGGTTCATTGTTGGATTTTCTTTGGGATTTTACTGAACGTTTCCCAAAACTTGTCAGCGAATATGAAACTTTGTTAACAGACAATCGTATTTGGAAACAACGTACCGTGAACATTGGCGTTATATCACCCGAACATGCGATTGCTTTAGGTTTTACCGGCCCCATGTTACGCGGCTCAGGCGTGGCCTGGGATTTACGTAAAAAACAACCTTACGAAGTTTATGATCAACTGGATTTTGATATTCCTGTGGGTGTTAATGGCGATTGTTACGACAGGTATTTGGTTCGTCTGGAAGAAATGCGTCAATCGAATCGTATTATTCGCCAATGCATACAGTGGCTGCAGAAAAATCCAGGTTCGGTGATTGCTGACCATCGCAAAGTTGCACCGCCTACCCGCGTGCAAATGAAAGAAAGTATGGAAGCCTTGATTCATCATTTCAAACTGATGACGGAAGGTTATTGCTTGCCGGAAGGTGAAGCCTATGCAGCGATCGAACATCCCAAAGGTGAATTCGGTGCTTATATTGTGTCAGATGGTGCTAATAAACCCTATCGTTTAAAAATTCGCGCGGCAGGTTTCCCGCACTTAGCAGCATTAGAAACCATGGTGAAAGGCTATATGATTTCCGATGTGGTCGCTGTGTTGTCCAGTTTAGATATTGTATTTGGGGAGATAGACCGTTAATGCTTTCAGCTAAAGTACGTGAACAAATCGACCAATGGGTAAAGCGTTATCCCGCTGATCAAAGACGATCAGGCGTGATCGAAGCATTGCGTTTCGTTCAAGAAGAGCATGGCTATTTGACCCAACCTTTAATGGACAGTGTGGCAAGTTATTTAGGTATGGCCAACATTGCCGTGTATGAAGTTGCCACTTTTTACAGTATGTTTTTTGTAAAACCGGTAGGAAAACATATCGTTGATGTCTGCACGAATGTTTCATGCATGTTACAAGATGCAGAAAAAGTTTTAACGCATTGTAAAAAACGTTTAAAAATAGATTTAAATCAAACCACAGAAGATGGCAAATTTACCTTGCGTGAAGTGGAATGTTTAGGCGCATGCGCCAATGCTCCGGCAATTCAAGTTGGCAAAAAATATTATGAAAATATGACTCCAGAAAAGGTAGATAGTATGCTTAAAGAGCTGGAGGTAAGTTAAATGGCAAATGAAGTTTGTTTCCGTACCTTACACTTAGATAAACCCTGGACGCTTAAGACTTATGAAAGTATTGGCGGCTATGAGCAATGGAAGAAAATTTTACGTGATAAAATACCGCCGGCACAAATTGTTGATGCGTTAAAATTATCAGCATTACGCGGACGCGGGGGTGCTGGATTTCCTACTGGATTAAAATGGAGTTTTATTCGCAACGATCTGCCAGGACAAAAATACGTTTTATGTAACTCTGATGAAAGTGAACCTGGTACTTGTAAAGATAGAGAAATTTTGCGTTTTAATCCTCATCAAATTATTGAAGGTATCGCGATAGGCGGTTATGCCATGGGCGCAACCGTTGGATACAATTATATACGCGGCGAATATTGGGAACCTTACGAAAGTTTTGAAGCAGCATTGGAAGAAGCACGTCAAGCAGGATTGCTTGGCAAAAATATTTTAGGTTCGGGCGTTGATTTTGATTTATATAGCAGTTTAGGTGCCGGGGCTTATATTTGCGGTGAAGAAACCGCGCTGATGGAATCATTAGAAGGCAAAAAAGGCATGCCGCGCTTTAAACCGCCTTTTCCAGCAGTACGCGGTTTATACGGTAAGCCCACCACGATTAATAATGTTGAAACCTATGCATCAGTTCCGGTGATTTTACAAAACGGCGCAGAATGGTTTTTAAATTTAGGCAAGCCCAATAATGGCGGCTGTAAAATCTTTAGTGTGTCAGGTCATGTTAATAAACCGGGCAATTTTGAAATTCCTTTAGGCACCCCTTTCAAAGATTTATTGGCCATGGCAGGCGGTGTTCGTCACGGTCATCACTTAAAAGCAGTGATTCCTGGTGGTTCATCCATGCCGGTATTACCCGCAGATGTCATGATGAATTTGGACATGGATTTTGATGCTATTCAAAAAGCAGGTTCAGGTCTAGGATCAGGCGGCGTTATCGTGATGGATGAAACCGTATGTATGGTGCGCACCTTAGCGCGTATTTCCAAATTTTATATGGAAGAATCCTGCGGACAATGCACACCTTGCCGTGAAGGGACCGGTTGGGTGTATCGTTTAGTACAAAAAATTGAAGATGGCAACGGTACGATGGAAGATTTAGAAAATCTACGCCGCACCGCAAAAAATATTGAAGGGCGAACCATTTGCGCATTTGGTGAAGCGGCTGCTTGGCCAGTCGGCGGAATGCTCAAACATTTTTATGATGAATTTGTTTATCATGTTGAACATAAAGCATGCCTGGTGAAAGGTTAAGACGATGTCAGACATAGAAATTGAAATAGACGGCAAACCACTCAAAGCGGCACCTAATAGCATGGTGATACAAGTGGCCGATGAGGCTGGAATTTATATTCCACGGTTTTGTTACCACAAACTTTTGTCGGTTGCAGCCAACTGCCGCATGTGTTTAGTCGAAGTGGAAAAATCACCCAAACCTTTACCTGCTTGTGCAACACCCGTCATGCCTGGTATGAAAATTTTTACCCGATCCGCAAAAGCCTTGGCAGCGCAAAAAGCGGTGATGGAATTTTTACTCATTAATCATCCCTTGGATTGCCCTATCTGCGATCAAGGCGGCGAATGTGAATTGCAAGATTTAAGCATGGCTTATGGGTCGCCCGATTCTTATTACAATCAAAGTAAACGCGTGGTTAAAGATAAAGATTTAGGCCCTTTGATTTCATCGGATATGACGCGTTGTATTCAATGCACGCGCTGCATACGTTTTGGTGATGAAATTGCTGGTCTACGCGAACTTGGTGCTACTGGCCGCGGTGAACATATGGAAGTAGGCACTTATGTGCAACATGCCATGCATTCAGAAGTGTCAGGCAATATTATTGATGTGTGCCCAGTCGGTGCTTTAACTTCTAAACCTTTTCGTTTTACCGCACGCGCCTGGGAGTTACAACAATATCCGTCAGTCGCAGCACACGACTGCGTAGGCGCCAATATTCATGTGCATACGCGTAATGGTGTAGTCATGCGTGTAGTGCCAAAAGAAAACATGAATATTAATGAAACCTGGATTTCAGACAGAGACCGCTACAGTTATCAAGGTTTACGACATCCTGACCGCTTAGCTAAACCTAGAATTAAAGTGCATGGCGAATGGCGTGAAACCGATTGGGAAACTGCATTACAGCATGCTGCAAAAAGATTGCAAGAAGTGGTAGAAAAACATAGTGCAGATGCCATTGGCGCGTTAGCATCACCTAACGCAACGACGGAAGAATTTTATTTACTGCAAAAAATCATGCGTACTCTAGGCTCCAATCACCTGGATTATCGTTTAAGGCAAATGGATTTCAGCACCGATGTTTTTCCAGGTTTAAATCAATCCTTTGCTGATCTTGAAAATAATGAACTCATTATTTTAATCGGTTCCAATATTCGCAATGAACAACCTTCTGCAGCATTACGTATACGCAAAGCCACCCGCAAAGGCGCTGAAGTGATTGCGATTAATATGATGGATTATCGTTTTCATTTTGACACCGTATTAAAGAAAATTGTCGCACCGCATGAGATGGTTAATGCACTTTCGTCAGTCCTGAAAGCACTGGATGGTCATGCGGAGGGTGATGGTGAAAAAGCCATTGCCGCCAAACTCATGGCCCATAAAAAAACCTCTATTATATTAGGCGCATCTGCGCAAAATCATCCGCATGCAGCAACTATTGCAGCCTTGGCCCAGCAAATAGCGCAAAAATCTAATGCAACATTAGGTCTATTCAGCGAAGGCGCTAATGCTGCAGGTGCTTGGCTTGCCGGCTTCATGCCTCGTGATAACGGGTTGAATGCAAAAGACATGTTGGCACAAGCACGTAAGGCTTATGTATTATTAAACGTAGAACCTGAGGATTGCGCAAATCCTCGGTTGGCAGAAAAAGCTTTAGCATCAGCCGAAGCGGTGATTGCTTTAGCTATGTATAGCAATCCTTGCCTTGAAAAACATGCACACGTGATCTTACCTATCACACCTTTTACCGAAACAGCCGGTAGTTTTGTGAATGCAGCAGGAACATTACAATCCTTTCAAGGCATTGCTACACCGTTTGAAGCATCACGTCCTGCTTGGAAAGTGTTACGCGTATTAGGTAATTTCTTGCATTTGGACGGGTTTGATTATGAATCTTCCGAACATGTTTTTAAAGAATGGCAAACCATGAAAAACCCTGCTGCTGCCATGAAAATGGCGGCACCTCGATTGCCCAACGCAACAACAGGTCTTTCGCGCATAGGCGATATTTCTATTTATGCAACAGACAGTATTGTACGCCGCGCAAAAGCATTACAAGCAGCACAAACCATTATTGAAGGTAATGTAAATGCGTTACGTATCCATCCACACATGGCAGAAAAGTTAAATATCGCGGAAGGTGATAACGTATTTGTTAAACAACATGATGCAACCATTCAATTGCCAGTCGTGTTTGATCAGCGCATACCACAAGGTGCTGTTTATATAGCTGGCGGCATACCATCCACAAGTGACTTAAGCGAACTGTTTGGCTCGGTGGAGGTTTATAAATAAGATGGAAGGTATATTAGTCATAGGTCTTATTGTTGTAAAAATCGTAGCAATTATATTGGTATTGCTGCTAACGGTTGCTTATCTTACATTTTTTGAGCGTAAAGTATTAGGTTACATTCAAGTACGTATTGGGCCTAATCGGGTAGGGCCGCGTGGTTTATTTCAACCGTTCGCTGATATTATCAAGTTATTATGCAAAGAAATCATTATTCCTAATGCATCGAACCGTTATTTGTTTATTGCAGCACCTATCATAAGTTTAGGAACATCCATTGCAGCATGGTCTGTTATTCCTTTTACGCAAGGTGCTGTTTTGGCAAATATTAACGCCGGTGTTTTATTTGTATTGGCACTTTCATCATTAGGCGTCTATGGAATTTTAGTGGCCGGTTGGGCCTCGAATTCCAAATATGCCATGTTTGGTGCGTTAAGAGCGGCGGCACAATCCATTTCCTATGAAATTTGCATGGGATTTGCATTAGTTGGTGTGATGATGGCGGCAGGTTCATTGAATTTTCAAACCATTGTCATCGCGCAAGAGGGCGGTTTTTGGCATTGGTACTGGTTACCTTTATTGCCTTTATTTATGGTGTATTGGATATCAGGTATAGCAGAAACGAATCGTTTGCCTTTCGATGTGGCAGAAGGCGAATCTGAGCTGGTAGCAGGATTTCATGTGGAATATTCAGGCACCGCATTCGCGCTCTTTTTTCTCGCTGAATATGCCAACATGGTTTTGATTTCAGCCTTGATATCTTTATTATTTTTAGGCGGCTGGTTATCACCTTTTCAGGGTATTCCTTATCTTGAAGCATGGTTTTCATTTGTTCCTGGAACAGTTTGGTTTTTGTTAAAATTAAGTTTCTTTTTGTTGGTTTATTTGTGGATTAGAGGCACTTTTCCACGTTATCGCTATGATCAAATTATGCGATTAGGCTGGAAAATATTACTTCCCGTGACCATTATCTGGATAACGGTCGTGGCATTGGCTGTTCAATTTAATGTTGCCCCATGGTTTGCGAGTTAATATGCTAAAACGATTGCGACACTACATTAAAAGTTTTTCATTATGGGATTTATTGATAGGCATGAAGCTTACCGGCCGTTATTTTTTTAAAGGTAAAATAACGATTCAATATCCTGAAGAAAAAACACCTACCTCGCCGCGGTTTCGTGGTATTCACGCCTTGCGTCGTTATCCTAATGGCGAAGAGCGCTGCATCGCTTGCAAGCTTTGTGAAGCCGTGTGCCCTGCGTTGGCCATCACTATTGATGCTGCGCCGCGTGCTGATGGTTCAAGACGTACGACGCTGTATGAAATTGATTTATTTAAATGTGTTTATTGTGGATTTTGTGAAGAATCCTGTCCTGTTGATTCAATCGTGCTGACACGCAGCCATGATTATCATTTTGAAAATCGCGGGGAAAATATTTTGACTAAGGATAAATTATTGGCGATTGGCGATAAATACGAAGCGCAAATTGCAGCGGACAGGGCTGAGGAAGAAAAATATAGGTAATAACAATGACATTTTATCAACTCATATTTTACGCATTTTCCACTGTCGCTGTGTTATCAGCGCTAATGGTGGTGATATCAAACAACCCCGTACGCGGCGCGCTGTTCTTAGTGCTGACCTTTTTCGCCATGAGCGGCATATGGCTGTTATTGCAGGCTGAATTTCTTGCACTTATTTTAGTGCTCGTCTATGTAGGCGCGGTAATGACCTTATTTTTATTTGTGGTAATGATGCTGCGTATCAATGTAACAGGAATATTGGAAGGTTTTGTACGTTACCTACCTATCGCCCTGCTTGCCATCATTGTAGTCTCAGGCATATCCATCATGGTCATAGGGCCTGCCCGATTTGGCTTGGCAAGCGTGCCAGCACCTGGGCTTAAACCTGATGATTTCAATAATCTTAAAGAACTTGGTATGGTACTTTATACCGATTATGTTTTCCCCTTTGAAATTTCAGCAGTCCTACTATTAGCTGCTATCATTGCGGCGATCAGTTTATCGCACCGCAAACCTAAAAATAGAAAAATCCAGTATCCAGCGCATCAAGTATCCGTACAGGCTAAAGACCGTCTCAAAATTCTTAAGATGGTAAGCGAAAAGAAAATTAAACCTTGGAGAGAGGGGCAGTAATGGTATCGTTATCTGAATTCCTTATGCTTGCTGCATTGTTATTTGGCATAGGCATTGCAGGGGTCATTATTAACCGCAAAAACATTATTACTTTGCTGATGGCAATAGAATTAATGCTGCTTGCCGTGAATACTAATTTCATTGCCTTCAGTTATTTTCAAAATAATACCATAGGGCAAGTGTTTGTATTCTTTATTTTAACTGTGGCTGCAGCAGAGGCCGCTATTGGCTTGGCCATTTTAGTGGTGCTGTTTCGCAGGTCACGTACCATTGAAGTTGAAAAACTCGATAATTTAAAAGGATAAAACGTGGAGAACCAACTCTTATCCATTGCATTTTTAGTCATGCTGCTTCCGCTGGTAGGGGCCATCATGACCGGACTTATGGGCAAAAAAATAGGGCCTAAAGCAAGTCATTGCATCACCATTGCTTTGGTAGGCATCGCATTTTTATTGTCTTGCTACTTGTTTACTCATATTGTTTTATTAGGGCAGCCTGCTATTGAAGGCGTTATTTATAAGTGGGTTGCATCAGGCACATTTTCTTTTGATATTGCCTTATTATTGGATAACCTCAGTGCGACCATGATACTGATTGTGACATTTATTTCATTGGCCGTGCATATTTATACTGTGGGTTACATGGCAGGTGATCCGGGTTACGAACGTTTTTTTAGTTATGTTTCATTATTTACTTTTGCCATGCTAACGCTAGTGTTAGCGAATAATTTTTTACTGATGTTTTTTGGTTGGGAAGGTGTAGGTTTAGTTTCTTATTTATTGATTGGTTTTTGGTTTAAACGTGAGTCCGCAGCGTTTGGCAGTTTAAAAGCGTTTCTAGTGAATCGAGTGAGTGATGTGGGCTTTATTTTAGGAATAGCTGCCATCCTCATGTATTTTAATACCCTTAATTATCATGACGTTTTTCAACATGTGCAGTCCGTCACTGATAAAACTATCATGATTTTCCCCGGCATCGAATCATCCGTGATTACGATAATTTGTGTATTACTGTTTATCGGCGCCATGGGTAAATCAGCCCAAGTGCCGTTACATGTGTGGTTGCCTGAGTCAATGGAAGGCCCAACACCTATATCAGCGTTAATCCATGCTGCGACCATGGTGACTGCAGGTATTTATATGGTGGCCAGGATGTCGCCGTTATTTGAATATTCGCCGACTGCCTTAAGTTTAGTATTAGTGATTGGCGCGACCACTTGCTTATTTACCGGATTATTAGCGGTATTTCATCATGACATTAAACGGGTTATTGCTTATTCTACGCTGTCACAATTAGGATATATGGCCATCGCTCTGGGTGCTTCAGCCTATGATGCAGCTATTTTTCATCTTTTGACTCATGCATTTTTCAAAGCACTGTTATTCTTGGCAGCAGGTTCTGTCATCATTGCGCTGCATCATGAACAAGACATGCGTCATATGGGCGGCTTGGCAACACGAATGCCTATCACTTATTTAACTTTTGCTATAGGCGCATTTGCTGTTGCAGCTATTCCGCCTTTTTCGGGCTTTTATTCCAAAGATGCCATTATTGAAGCAGTACAGTTATCGACGACACCCGGTGCGAGTTATGCAAGTTTTTGTGCGATGGCAGGTGCTTTTATTACACCTTTATATATTTTCCGAGCTTTATTCTTAACTTTTCATGGTCAATCAAAAGTGGAAGGCGGTTTGAATAAAGTAAAAGAATCACCTTGGGTCATATTAATTCCGCTGATCGCGTTAGCGATTCCAAGTATGATCATAGGCGGCATGTTAATAGGGCCCATGCTATTTGCCTCACCTCGCTTGTTAGGTGATAGCATCAAAGTGTTAACGCAACATGATGTGTTATTGCGTTTGTCGCATGAATATCAAGGTGCACTCACTATGGCGTTGGATGCAACGCATCATCTGGCGTTTTGGTTAGCAATGGCAGGTATTGTCACTGCCTGGTTATTCAATTTACAAGCTCCTGCTTTAGCCGAATGGTGTAAAAAACGTTTTTCCTGGTTTTATTGGGTCATGGTGCGTAAATACGGCTTTGATGACTTTAATCAAATCGTATTGGTGCATGGTACGCGTAAGTTAGGGCAATTTTTCTATGCAATCAGCGATCTCATCGTGATTGATGGCTTGATAGTGAATGGCTCCGGCCGTTTGATTCGTGCATTTGCGCAGTTTGCACGCCGTATGCAAACAGGTTTTATTTATCATTATGCTTTAGTCATGGTGTTAGGTTTAGCGTTTTTCCTTGGCTGGCTTATGTTGGGACTTTAATTTATGCAATCCTATCTCTTAAGTATTTTAATTTGGCTTCCTGTTGTTGGCGCTATTGCTACTCTGTTAACAGGTGGAGATAAGAATGCCAACCTTGCGCGTACCATTGCAGCCGTAGTTGCGATTGCAAATTTATTATTATGCATTCCTTTATATTTAGGTTTTGATTCCAATAGTTACATGATGCAATTTAGGGAAAATTATTTATGGATCAATGCTTATGATATTTATTATGCCCTCGGTGTCGATGGCATTTCATTAGCCATGATTATTCTCACTAATTTTACCGGATTATTGGTTATTTTAGCGGGATGTGAAGCCATCAAAATTCGTGTTGCCCAATACATGGCAGCGTTTTTGGTGATGCAAGGTATGATGATAGGTGTATTTGCAGCGACCGATTCCATTTTATTTTATGTATTTTGGGAAGGTATGCTTATTCCTATGTACCTTAGTATTGGTATGTGGGGCAGTGCCAATAGAAATTATGCATCGATTAAGTTTTTCTTGTATACCTTCTTAGGTTCCATCCTCATGTTGATTGCCATCTTGTATCTGTATGAGTATACCGGCCAGTTTCAAATCGATAAATTTTATGGTTTAGGGTTATCGTTACCTATTCAAAAATATCTATTTTTTGCCTTCTTTTTAGCATTTGCAGTAAAAGTTCCCATGTGGCCGGTGCATACCTGGTTGCCTGATGCACATACAGAAGCGCCATCAGGCGGTTCAGTGGTGTTGGCGGCTTTAATGCTTAAACTAGGTATTTACGGATTTTTACGTTTTAGTATGCCTATTGTGCCAGATGCTTGTGCGCAATTAGCGTGGCTTATGATTGCATTATCATTGATTGCGATTGTGTACATTGGCTTGGTTGCCATTGTACAAACTGATATGAAAAAACTGATTGCTTACTCATCGATTGCGCATATGGGATTTGCGACGTTGGGCTGTTTTATGATTTATTTTATTGTTAAATCAACGCAAAACTATCAAGACGCCTATATGAGTTTAGAAGGTGCAGTGGTGCAAATGATTTCCCATGCCTTTGGCTCAGGAGCCATGTTCCTTGGTATAGGTATTATGGCTGACCGAATGGTTAACCATAGCCGCAATATTAAAGATTACGGCGGACTTGCGACCGTAATGCCGATTTTTGCAGCTTTCTTTATGTTATTTGCCATGTCCAATGTCGGATTACCAGGAACGGCAGGTTTTGTCGGTGAATTTATGGTGATCATGAGTGCCTTTCAGTCGCATTTTTGGGTTGCTTTTGTTGCGGCATTGACTTTGATATTAGCGGCTTCCTACACCTTATGGATGTATAAACGCGTATTTTTTGGGCCTGTGCTTAATGAACAGGTTGCAGCCTTCCCGGATTTAACCTGGCTTGAAAAAACCAATTATACCTTGTTAGCCATAGGTGTTTTTTTCGTGGGGTTATATCCCGCGGCTGTTTTAAATATATTACATGCCACGATAGGCCATTTGTTATTAATCAGTTTACCAGCTGTGAGTTAAAGAACCATGATGAATTTTACAATGCCGCTGTTTAACATTGCCATACCTGAGATTTTTTTGCTGGGGATGCTTAGTTTAATTTTGTTGGTTGATGTTTTTACGCCAGCACGATTTAAAATAGCAACATTTTTACTTGTGCAAGCAACCTTAGTGATCACTTTTTTCATTGTCTTAATGCAATATAACGATTATGCCAAAGAAATTATTACTTTTAATGGCGCGTATATTTTAGATAAGCTCGCACTCTTAACTAAATTATTTTTATTGCTGACTACTTTTTTTGCCTTGATTTATGCCTATGACTATTTAAAAAAGCGCGACATTGGCCGCAGTGAATATTACCTATTAGCTTTATTATCAGTGCTTGGCATGCTAGTCATGGCATCTGCATATAGTTTCTTGACTATTTATTTAGGGTTGGAATTATTATCATTATCGCTGTATGCCATGGTTGCACTTGATAAAGATTCCATGCGCGCGAGCGAAGCTGCCATGAAATATTTTGTCATGGGAGCACTTGCCTCAGGTTTATTATTGTACGGTATCTCCATGGTGTATGGTGCTACCGGAACCATTGATATTTCACAACTGGGTAAGATAGTGAATCAAGCAACCCAGAATGCCAACATGGTGGTGTTATTAGGTTTAATTTTCATATTGGCCGGACTGTTGTTTAAATTCGGTGTGGTGCCTTTTCATATGTGGGTTCCTGATACCTATGATGGTGCACCGACCAGTGTAACGCTTTTTATCGCAAGCGCACCTAAAGTCGCTGCATTTTGTGTGACCATGCGTATCTTGGTAGAAGGTTTATCAGCCCTGGAAAATCAATGGCAATTCATTTTAGTCTGTGTGGCCGTATTGTCCATGTTTGGCGGCAATGTTTTAGCTATCGCGCAAAACAACATTAAACGAATGTTAGCTTATTCCTCCATTGCGCATATGGGCTATGTTTTATTAGGTATCATTGCCGGCCCCGACTCGTCTGAAGGATATTCCGCAGCGATGTTCTATATTGCAACTTATGTGGTGATTGCTGCAGGTGCATTTGCTGTCATTGCTATCATGAGTGATAAAGGTATTGAGCTGGATAAATTAGAAGATTACCGGGGTTTAAATGCAAGAAATCCTTGGCTTGCCTTTATTATGTTATTACTGATGTTTTCTATGGCAGGTGTTCCGCCCACCGTCGGATTTTTTGCAAAATTGGGCTTGCTTGAAGCATTAGTGGAAGCCAATTACGTATGGCTGGCAGCATTGGCCTTAGTCTTTGCCATCATAGGCGCATACTATTATTTACGTATCGTGATGCTCATGTATTTCGAAGAACCTCGTGCCGAACTCGTCAATGCCAAAATCACCATGAGCCCCGGGATTTTGGTCGCTGTAAGTTTAAATGGCATTGCTGCCTTGTGGTTTGGCTTGATGCCTAGCGGGTTGATTGATTTGTGTAGGTTGTCGGTGATGTAAAAAAAGCAATGTAGATTAAGCCGACTCCAATTCGAATACCTGTAATCTAATCATAAAAACAATAAGTTATATAAAAATCTACATTAAAACCTATTTTTAGCACAACATAATAACCTATAAATCACACAACATGATATACTATAAATAACACAACACAATACCCTATAAATTATCCAAAGGTAATTATGGCTTCACCCGCAGAAAAATTAGCCGAATCACTTGAAGTATTAAAAAAACTTCAAGATCAAGGAATCATTGCTATTCAGGCAAAAGATATCTCAAGAACACATCGACAACGATTAGTCAAAAATGGCTTTTTACATGAGGTAATTAAAGGTTGGTATGTTTCCACAAAGCCAGATACCCTAAAAGGGGAAAGTACAGCCTGGTATTCCTCATACTGGGAATTTTGTTCTGCTTATCTTAACAAACGTTTTCGAAATCAATGGTGTCTTTCCCCGGAACAATCCCTATCCTTACATGTTGGCAATCGGACAGTTCCAAAACAGTTATTAATCCGTACACCCAAAGGAAGTAATAAAATCACGTCGCTGCCTTATGAAACATCATTGTTAGATGTAAGATATACCATGCCTAACCCAAAAGAAATCAGCACACTGAATGGTATGCGCATTTTTTCACTTGCGTCAGCTCTTGTTTATTGCGGCCCCAAATTTTTTATGCAGAATCCTAGTGATGTACGCACGGCACTTTCATTAATTCGCGATTCTTCCGAAATTCTTGAACCTCTTTTGACTGGAGGTCATAGTACTATTGCAGGCCGCTTAGCAGGCGGTTTTCGAAATATTGGATATGATCAAATAGCAAATGACATTATTAAAACGATGTCAGCAGCAGGTTTTGACATACGTGAAACGAATCCATTTCAAGAAACCCAACCCGTCATAATATCTCATCGAGAGCGATCGCCGTACGTTAAACGTTTACAAATATTGTGGCAAGAAATGCGCTCAATGGTTGAAAAACATTTTCCGGTTTATGACGGTAAGAAAAAAGATGCTAAGTCTTATCTTAAAGAAATGGAAAAAATCTATGTCATGGATGCGTACCACTCCCTTTCTATTGAAGGTTATCTTGTAAGTGCAGAGCTTATTCAACGTGTGCGCACGGGCAATTGGAATCCAGATAAAGATGATGGTGATAGGGAGCAAACCGCAGCACTTGCCGCTCGTGGATATTGGCAAGCATTTCAACTCGTAGAAAAAAGTATACAAAAAATCTTTGCCGGTAAAAATCCAGGAAAGGTTTTTGAAGAAGATCATAGAGACTGGTACCGTGAAATGTTTTCACCTTGTGTGGTTGCAGGTATTCTTAAACCTCATGATCTTGCTGGTTATCGTAACAATCAAGTCTACATTCGTCATTCAAAACATGTTCCGCCAAATGCGGATGCAGTTCGAGACCTTATGCCGGCATTATGTGATCTATTATATGAAGAAAAAAGCGCAGCAGTTAGAATTGTGCTAGGACATTTTTTCTTTGTCTATATTCATCCTTACATGGATGGCAATGGACGTATGGGTCGTTTTTTAATGAATATCATGTTAGCAGCAGGAAATTATCCATGGGTGATTATACCGGTAGAAAGACGCGAAAGTTATATGCAAGCACTCGAAGAGGCGAGTGTAAAACAGAATATTGTACCTTTTACAAAATTTCTGGCATCGCTTACTGCACAAGATTAAAATTTTCCTAGCACATAGCTAAATGTGCAAATCTCAAATGGATTGATGAATTAGCGATAGAACAAAATAAAGATAGTCCATTTTATGGAATGTCTTATGCAGATATCCAAAATAAGAATGAAATCGTTAGGGATTGTTCATTGATTTTGCCTGAAATTTATTATAAAGGAAAATTGATGACTGGTAGTTTTACAGTATCATGACTTTTTTGCTTGAAAAACTCTCATTTTGCTAGTATTCTGCTCAATTTTGGAGAAATTGAGTGCATTTAGCCGATTTCGATTATCACTTACCCGACGAACTCATCGCGCGTTATCCATTACCTGAGCGTAGCGCAAGCCGTTTATTATGCTTGAAAAACGGCTCAATTTCGCATGCAAAATTTACTGATTTAAATGACTTATTATCCCCCGGCGATCTTTTAGTTTGTAATAACAGCCGTGTTATTCCTGCTCGTTTATTAGGCCAAAAACCCACAGGCGGGCGTGTAGAAGTGTTAATAGAACGTATTTTAGATGATAAAACTGTACTTGCGCATGTCAAAGCAAGTAAAACTCCAAAGCCCGGTACTTATATCGAATTTTCAAATGATATTCGTCTTGAAATGATAGGACGTAGCAGTGATTTATTCGAATTACGCGCAGATCAGCAAGTATTAGACGTGATTGAAAAGATAGGGCATGTTCCCATTCCGCCTTATTTTCAACGTGCATCAGAAAAGTTAGATCATGAGCGTTATCAAACTATTTATGCAGATCCCAAAGGGTCAGTCGCAGCACCTACTGCTGGATTGCACTTTGATGAGGCTTTATTTGAAAAGTTACGCGCAAATAATATTGATATCGATTATGTGACTTTGCATGTAGGCGCAGGAACATTCGCACCTGTAAGAGTAGAAAATATTACTGAACATCAAATGCACTCTGAACGTATTGCTGTGTCGGCCGAGCTTTGTGAAAAAATTAAAAAAACCAAAGCACGTGGTAATCGCGTGATAGCCGTAGGCACCACGACCGCACGCAGTTTAGAAACCGCAAGTCTTTCGGGTGAATTAAAACCGTTCTCGGGCGAAACCTCGATATTTATTTATCCGGGATTTGAATTTAAATGCATCGATGCATTAATAACTAATTTTCATTTACCTTGTTCAACCTTGTTGATGTTAGTCGCCGCCCTCGGTGGCCATCAAAACGTCATGTCAGCTTATCAAGAAGCCATTGCCCATCAATATCGCTTTTTTAGTTATGGGGATGCGATGTTGATTTTATGATTCCGTGTCATCTTTGGTGGGCACGTCGCTGCACTCCTTTGCCCACCCTACATCCACTCAAAATGTCCATCTGGGAACAAGCACGAGACGACGAGACATCCTCTCAAAATGTCCATCCGGGAACAAGCACGAGACGACGAGAGAATGTAGGGTGGGCAAAGGAGTGCAGCGACGTGCCCACCAAAGATGACAAATCGTTTGCGCTAAAACCCTGAAAAAGGTAAATTAGGTCACCCAAGTTTTTTAGGTGAAAGGAACAGAATAATGCAAGTTTTGAACGATTTTCTACAGTTTTTTGTCTCAAATGCGTATGCCGATACAGCAGCAGCTCCTGCGCAGCAGGGCGGTGGTCTTTCTTTGATCATGATGACCGGTATTTTCATTCTTTTTATGTATTTTGTCATGTGGCGTCCGCAAAGCAAGCGTGTTAAGGAACACCGTAATCTTATTAGCTCCCTGGCAAAAGGTGACGAAGTGGTCACAGCAGGCGGCATATTAGGTAGAGTTGTTAAAATAAGTGACACTTATATTGTGTTATCATTAGCGGATAATGTCGAAATAACGATGCAAAAATCCTCTATCTCGAATGTATTACCTAAAGGCACGTTAAAATCAATCGTGTGATCTTAATTTAAGCTGCATGGAAGAAGTCTATGGTTTTTAATCGTTTCCCCCTTTGGAAAAATTTGCTGGTTCTAGGCATTATTATTGTTGCTTTTTTGTATGCGGCTCCCAATTTATATGGAGATGATCCTGCCATTCAAATTATGGGGGCAAATGCCGCAGTCCCTGTTGATACCACCACAGAAAATAACGTTAAAGCAACGCTGCAATCAGCCAACATTACTTATAAAACTATTGAAAACCAAGATCGCAGCCTGTTAATCCGGTTTACCTCCAATGATGTGCAATTAAAAGCAAGAGATATGCTGCAACAAGCCTTAGGGCATGATTATCTAGTCGCCTTAAATTTGGCGCCCAGAACACCTGCTTGGTTAAAAGCCATTGGTGCGCTGCCCATGAAATTAGGTTTGGATTTGCGCGGTGGTATTTATTTGTTAATTCAAGTGGACGTGGATTCGTTAATCAAGCAGCGTGTGGAAGGCGATTTAACCAATATTTCCCAAACATTACGCTCGGAACGTATACGTTATTCGGACGTTAATCGCATCAACAATGGTATTACACTGACCTTTCGTGTGCCTGATGCGTTGAATGAAGCTTATAATTTATTAAGTCAACGCTTCCCGGATTTTACTTGGACTAAAACCGACCTTATTTTACAAGGAGTTTTATCTCCGGCCGCGTTGCAGCAAGCAAGACAAGATACCATGGATAAAACCATGAATACCTTGCGTCATCGGGTGAATGAGCTAGGTGTTTCAGAAGCGGTGGTGCAACAACAAGGCGCAACCCGTGTTGCCGTCGAACTGCCGGGTATTGTGGATACCGCGCAAGCTAAAGATCTTTTAGGAAAAACAGCCACGCTTGAATTTCATATGGTGGATGTTGAAAATGATCCTCGTAATGCTGTCACTCCTATTGATACTAAAGTTTATACTTTCCGCGACCAGCCGTATTTGTTAAAAAATCCGATTATTCTCAGAGGTTCCTCCATTATCAGTGCCCGTTCAGGCATGGGCGAAGATGGCCGCGCCTCCGTGGATGTGAGACTAGGCGGGGGTGGTGAAGATTTATTTTCACGAACGACAGCAGAAAACATTGGCAAACCCATGGCTGTTTTATACGTGGATGTAAGACCGGATATTAAAATTGAAAATGGTCAAAAAACCATTACTTATCAAACCGAAAAACGTTTGATCAGTGTCGCGACTATTCAAAATGCATTAGGCAATACTTTCTCAATTACAGGACTTTCCAGTCAAGATGAAGCGCGTACTTTGGCATTATTGTTACGCGCGGGTGCTCTTCCTGCAACGGTTGCAGTGATTGAAGAACGTGAAGTGGGCCCAAGTTTAGGGAAGCAAAATATTCATATGGGCATGATGTCTGTCATTGTAGGCTTTTTGCTAGTTGTGGTTTTCATGGCGGTTTATTATCGCGTGATGGGGCTTATTGCCGACCTTGCTCTTACGATGAATTTGATATTAATTATGTCGATTTTGTCACTACTCGGTGCCACGTTAACACTGCCGGGTATTGCAGGTATTGTCTTAACGGTAGGTATGGCAGCCGATGCTAACGTTTTAATATTTGAACGTATTCGTGAAGAACTGCGTAATAAAGCTGGCATCCAAGCAAGTATTCATGCTGGCTATGAACGTGCTTTTACGACGATTGTGGATGCGAATTTAACAACATTAATTGTGACCATTGTATTATTTTGTTTGGGTTCAGGTGCGGTGAAGAACTTTGCTATTACCGTCACCATTGGTCTCATGACATCGATGTTCACAGCCATCACAGGCACACGTGCTTTGGTTAATTATTTATACGGTGGTCGTACCGTGAAAAATATTTCAATTGGTATATAGGTAAAATCGCATGGAATTTTTTAAACAGAATACCCGCATTGATTTTATGGCGCATGCAAAAGGCGCCGCTGTGCTGTCGACGATATTATTTGTTTTATCTATTTTATCGCTGGCGATTTATGGATTAAATATGGGATTGGATTTCACAGGCGGCACTCAAATACAAATGAGCTTTAATCAAGAAGCCGATCTCAATGGCATACGCGATAGTTTGCAAAACGGCGGCTTTAAAGAAGCTGAAGTTAAAAATTATGGCACCTCAAAAGATGTATTAGTCACGCTTGTTCCCAAAAACTCAGAAAGTGACAATGTTAGCAAAGACATGGTAGTAAGCCAGATCCAAAAACTTTTACCCGAGGCCAAAATCCAACAAATTGATTACATTGGCCCACAGGTGGGAGAAGAGCTTGCGACCAAAGGTGCTTTGGCGATTGTCATCGCTTTGTTAGGCACCATGATTTATATTGCATTACGATTTGAATTTAGGTTTGCAGTGGGTTCTACCGTTGCATTAATTCATGATCCTGTCTTAATTTTAGGGATATTTTCCTTTTTTCATATTGAATTTAATCTTATTGCATTAGCGGCGGTATTAACGGTAATTGGTTACTCGCTTAATGATACCATCGTCATTTTTGATCGAATCCGCGAAAATTTTCGTAAAATGCGTAAAGCAACCCCGGTTGAAATCATTAATTTATCGACCAACCAAACTTTATCTCGAACCATTATGACATCTGTTTTGACCTTATTAGTGGTATTTGCTTTATATTTCCTGGGCGGCAGCATGCTGCATGGATTTTCATTGGCTTTAATCATTGGTATTGTCGTGGGTACTTATTCTTCTATCTATGTTGCAGGATCGTTAGCCTTAGCCTTGGGATTGAATAGACAGCACCTTATTCCAGCACCTAAAGAATTATTAGATGAGAGACCTTAGGCTATGAAAGATCTTATAAAATTATTTAAAGTTGAAACCACTCAAGAAGATACTTACTATTTTGATTCTCAGGATGAGTTTAGTAAATTTCTAGCACAGAATAAATCACTTTTTAAAAGCATGTCTATCCAATATGGCGAAAAACAAACTGAAGATGAAAAGTCTTACTGTTTTTTAGCTAATTCCACAGCCGACATAAATATTGACAAAGTGACCAGTGATCAAATGGGATCTTATTACGATACGGACGGTCATCAATATAGATTTGCTTCCAACTTAATAAAAAGAAATAATGATACCGAAACATTTTATACGGTTATGGATAGATATCGTTATGAACATATAGGTCCAAAAGGCGGGCATGGAGATATCATTCATGATATCGAAGAAAAAGTATCGAACGGAGAATACGTTAAGGGCTGTGATGATTATGCGTATAAAGAAAAAATTTTAGTATTAACGCATGATAGCGTGAACTTGTTAGAAATAGATCGCAGCAAAAAAATTTTTTTAGGAAAAAACACTCAAGCATTACCCGAAAAATTTTATGAGCACATAAGTCTTTTTGCCCTGAAGCAACAGAAAGATGCCTTGGTTCAACAGATACATGAAAAAAAAGCAGAATTACTCAAAGTTGAAGGTATGATTGAGTGTATGCAGTATAAATGACGTTTTAATTTCTTCTCAACATTAACTTCCTACTTTTGAAACAGGTCATATCAATAACTACCTGTTTTTTCTCAATTTTTTCGGATCCCGCGTGGGCTCAAAAGGGGCTATAATATAATGATGGTGTAGTTATTATTCAAATTGGCGGGGAGGAATTTAACATGCCGAAGCTATTTAAAGACAAAGACACTGTCGAATACTTTATAGAATCAAGTAAAAAAATCTTGAAAGATTATAAAGAATCATGGGAAATAGCTAAAGATCATCATCTTGTAAACCGAAGAAAGGCGCAAATTGCGTGGCCGTATTTGAAAGAGTTAGATGAGATAAGGAACAGTAGCATGGATGATGAAACTAAAAAAACGGCAGTAATAAATTGTTTAGTGAGAGCAGCAACTCAAAATCAGAACTTAACAGACGCAAGAAATAAGGAACTAAAAAAAGGGGAGGGAACTCATAGCGTTTCGAATGTTCGTACTACGGACACCGGTGAGCAGCAATATTACCAGGAAGAAGTGGGTAATAAACAAGTTGGAAAAGGAAAGTTACAAGAAGCTTTAGTAAATCAATATTCAACTTTACAAGGCATTTTAACCAAAAAACTTTCAGCAGTAGCTAAGGCCAGAGCATCAACAATTGAAATGTTAGATAAATATGCGAATTTAACTTCTACTGATGAGGTGCGTATCAAGAGAATAAAAAAACTCAATGAGAATTTAGATAAACTAAAAAACCCTAGTATAAGTGATAAGGATTTCTTCAGTATTTTATCTACTATACAAACCGAAAATAAAATAATCACAGATGAAGGTAAAAAGGTAAAGAAAGATACTTGGGGAGCTGCTGGTCCTGGTAGTAGTGGTATGGAATATAGATCCAATGTCGAGGTAACAGAAAAAATAGGTTCGGGTAAATTATCCGGCATTTTGGAAGCACAAATAAAAAAATTAGAGAAATTAGGTGTATCTGCTGCACTCGAAGAGGGAGAGAAAAAGGAACGCAGACCCTCGAGGAAAATTTAATAGTTTAGAAAAGCAGGGTCAGTGTTGGGCTTATCCGGAATTCGCGTTACTCAGTAAAG
>CAYVRW010000035.1:0-21403 GCA_964453575.1 uncultured Coxiellaceae bacterium
TACGTGAGCGAGCCATATTTTCAAGGCCATACTCATCAGCAAGTGTGATTAAATCCGCTGCCGGTTTTTTCTTAAGTTCGGTTAGATTCATGTGTTTTTTTACCTATTATTGAATTAAAACTATCTGTATCCATTGTTATTTTGACTATTCGCAATTTTCCCTAATGCGTTCTAAAAAATCGGGATTTTACTGTGATTCAACATTGAAGTGTCATGCATTAAAAAAGGGTATGGTAATGAATGACTACTCTGGATGGTTGATCTCACAGTGGGTTAATCGATAGGCTCTTCTACGAGGATATCTCTTATTTGTTATAAAATAACACCAATTCATTCAAATTTCTAGTGCTTTTATTAAATACAGCCTTCTTTTATCAAGAAGGCTTATTTATCAAATATTTGAATCAATAAATTTCTTTAATTCAGGCTTAATCATGGCCCCTACCTGGGTGGCTTTAACTTGCCCATCCACAAACATGATTAATGTAGGTATGCCACGGACCCCAAACTTGGGCGGGGTACCAGGATTTGCATCCACATCCAGCTTAACCATCTTAATTTTTGTGCCGTATTCTTTAGCAAGGTCTTCTAAAATAGGCGTAATTGCCTTGCATGGGCCGCACCATGGCGCCCAAAAATCAACTAAAACAGGTGTCTTTGCTTCGACAACTTCTGCCTCAAATGTATCATCGCTTATAGCATGTATATGACTCATAAAATTTGCCTTTTATCGTTAAATTAGCGAACATTATAGTTTAAATTGCCTACCCAGGTCTAGAAGTACGCTTGGGTTCACGTACAAAGCACATTAAAATACCTCCCACTATAAAAAATAGCACAACCGTTGCCATGCCTGCCCGCTGGCTTTGAAAATACAAAGTGACAATACCCAATAGCCATGGGCCTATAAATGCGGTAATTCGCCCTGAAAATGCATATAAACCAAACATTTCTGTTGATTTTTCCTCAGGGGTAATACGTACCATCAAGGAACGGCTGGCTGCTTGCACAGGCCCCACAAACATGGTTAACACCAGGGCTAAACACCAAAACATAGTAGTCGTTTTTACCAGTAATACGGCAATGCTGAAAATAATTAAAAACACTATCGAAATTAAAATGGTAGGTTTTGACCCTAAATAATCGTCCACCCAGGCAAGCAGCATAGCGCCTATGCCTGCTGAAATATTAATGGTAATCCCAAACAAAATGACTTCGGAAAGCGGCATATGAAAAGTGCCTGCCGCATAAATCCCGCCAAAAGCAAATAAGGTATTTAAACCATCAATATAAACCAAATGCGCCGCTAAATAGAGCAAAAGATTTTTTTGTTTCGGCAATGATCTGATAGTTTTACCTAATTCTTGAAACCCGCGTTTTATAGCTTGTGACATCGATAAGCGGCTGGATGGAATGTCTGGAACCATGATAAATAATGGTAACGAAAAAAAAGCGTACCATAACGCAACCCATGGCCCGCAAATACGTATTTGTTCTGCGGTGCTGGCATTTAACCAAGATGGCGGATGTTTAATAAAAACAAATAAGGCGATGCTTAAGGTGATAATACCGCCAAAATACCCCAATCCCCACGCCCATCCCGAAATGCGGCCAATGTAATCACGCGGGGCAATATGCGAAAGAAATGAGTTATAAAATACATTCGCTATTTCTAAACCCAACGTGCTAATGACTACACATGCTAACGTGTAATAAACATAACTTACATCGGGTTTTGCATACCAAAGCAATGCAGTACTTACAATGCAAACCATGGTAAAAAAGAATAACCATCGTTTATGTCTGCCGCTGTAATCTGCGATAGCCCCAAAAATTGGACTTAAAATAGCAATCATCACCCCTGCAATAGCTGCAGCAGTTGCCCATTGATAAGTTCCTTTTATTTCATCGACGGCAATTTCGGTTGTAAAATAAGTTGCAAAAATAAAGGTGGTTACAATAATGGAAAATGCTGCAGCCGCCCAATCATAAATGCACCAGGCCATTACTATGCTTTTTTTATTTTTCAAAAATTTCACCCATCATTCCTTATTAATAAAGTTGGCAAAAAACCACTTCTTCCTATTGCTTTAGTCGCAAAACGTTTCTTCAGTCCTGTCAGCAAATCCAAGCCTATTAAACCTGCTTGTCTTACTTGATTAAACACAAACATATCGCTAGAAAATAACCACGTCAATTGATGTGATAATTGTTGATTAAAATTGCGGTTATCTATTTTATCCATGAGGACAGGATTTTTTTCAAGTAAAGCCGATGCAATCACTGCGACTTCATACAATGCTAAATTTAACCCTTGCGCGGCAATAGGATGTATCGTATGTGCAGCGTTGCCAATCAACCAAACATGTTGTTTTCGTCGGTATTTGGCTTTAATCATTTTAAGTGGATAAATGGCACGCTTGCCAATACCTTGCAAGCGGCCTAGACGATAGCCAAAATATTTTTGCAGTGCTTGCAAAAAATCTTGGTCTGATAACTTCATTAAATCAGCAATTACATCATTCGCGGCTGTCCATATCGTCGCAACCTTCATGTCTGTCAGAGGTAACATAGCAAGCGCGCCATTATCTAGAAAACGTTCGTAAGCAATATAATTATGATCACGTGATAAATGCGTCGTTGTCACAAGCGCGCTTTGTTGATAATCAATCGTTTCTGTAGGTATCTCAAGCAAAGTACGTACTGTTGAGTAGCTGCCGTCTGCACCAATCACGAGTTTAGCTTGATAATGTTTCCCATCATTCATTGAAAGTTCAACACCTTGCTCATCTTGTGTAAGCGATTCAAGCGTTGCAGGTTTAATGCATGTAATATTTTTAGCATCTGCTAAATGCGCTTCAAGTGCTGCATTAATGTATTTTGCAGGTACCACACAACCCAGTGCGTCAAGTCCCACTATATCTGCATCAATACATGTGATGCCAAAACGCCCTTTTTTGGAAACATGGACTTGTTTAATCGGCGCGGCATGCGGTTTTAGCAGCGGCCAAATACCGCTGTTTTCGAATAGACTCACGCTTGCATCATTTAAGGCAATTAAACGCTCGTCCTCAGTAGTTGAATGCTTTGCTTCATCCACCAAGGCGATGCTTATATCGGTATTTTTTAGGACGGCAGCAAGCGTTACGCCTACCATACCACCGCCTATGATTATTAGGTCAAATTTCATACAGTCACGGATTGATTAAATATTGGGAATTATATTTTCTAAGGGGGGAAAATGCTATGTTTTTAGTGTCCGGTAAATATGCTATTCACCCCTTTGTCACCCTGAACAGGGTGACAAAGTGGAAAATGCTTACATTTTTTGGTCTTTTCTCATTTTCATCAAAAGACTAACCTTACAATTTTTTATATCTTTTTCTTTACATACGAAGTTTTTATAGTTATTTTTTCTCAATTGCTTATTTTCATGACTATAATTTCCTTCCGTCCAAACTTTAATGCCGCTTGCGTTTAATGCATCTATTCCATCTTTTCCGATGATATTAGATCTGACATCGATAACATCCAATTTACTCTTAGCTAACGCAAAAGCACCTTCATCTTCTATATAATTATGGTTTAAACCAAGAAAGCTTTCATGTATCTTAGAAGTTAAACTTGCAAGGGCAATTGCGCCTTTATCACCCATACCCGTCGCATCTAAATATAGGCTGGCTATTGTGTTTAATTGAGCTAGTGCAGCTGCGCCCTCATCACCTAATCGATTGTATGAAAGATCTAAGTCATAGAGATTCGGTAATCGAGATAATGCTCTTGCTCCCACAACAGTGATTGCACAACTTTCTGCATCTAAATATTGTAAGTTATTATTTTTCGAAATCGCTATCGCTCCTTTATTGCCTATAGGATTTAACGAAACGCCTAAGATTTCCAACGCCGGCATTCTAGCAAAAACCACAGCGCCATTAGGACTAATATTATTATCTTGGACCCCTAAAAATCTTATGGTTTCGTTATAGGCTAATCCAGCCAGATCGTTATCATTTAAATTATTTTCCGATATGTTTAAATTCCAGATAACCTTTGATTGAGCAAGAGCGGTAACACCAACTTCTGTAATATCAGTGTTGCTCATAAATAATTGGCCAATCGATTTTGTTTTAGATAAAACAATAGCACCTTGATCACGTATATAATTATGACCGATGTCTAAAATACTTAAGGTGTTTAAATCACTTATCGCAGCTACACCTGCTGAGCTGATCTGATTATGTGATATGTCAAGGCCATATATAGATGAATGATTAGTAATATAGTTTGCAACTTTTGGCAGGTCATGATCTTTCAAATGACAAGATCTTAAATCTAACCAATATCCCCCTTCGACATGTTTATCAATTTCATCGACACATGTATTAGCAAAAACAGAAACGCTTATTAAACTGGTTAAACAACCTAATAACACAGATAGCTTTTTGTACATATTTATCTCCATATATTTTAATGAATGGCAGCATCAGGCACTATATCTTCATATTTCTTTTTTTTCAATGAGCTAGTCTCATGGGTATAATTTCCAGCTACCCAGGCATTACGGCCCTTGGTATTCGTTAACGCGTCTACACCCATTTTTCCAATCCAATTAGATCTGACGTCGATAACGTCTATTTGACTCTTAGCTAATGCAAAAGCGCCATCGTTTCCTATCATATTATGACTTAATCCAAGTACGCTATTACGTCTTTTGGAAGTTAGCCTTGAAAGAGCTATTGCACCTTTATCACCCATACCCACAGCATGTAAATCAAGATTTGCTTTTAATTGAGCTAACGAAGCCACGCCCTCATTACCTAATAAATTGTAAGAAAGATCCAAGGTACTTACATTTGACAAGTTAGACAATGCCTTAGCACCTTCGGCAGTGATTGCACAATTTTCTGCGACTAAATAAGTTACGCTGTTGCTTTTGGCAATCGCTATCGCTCCTTCATTGCCTATAGGATTTGAGGAAATATTTAAGATTCTTAATGCGGGTATTTGCGCAAAGATCGCAGCGCCATTGGACCCAATATTATTATTTTGAGCTAGTAATACTGTTAGTGATTTATTATGGGCCAATTCTACCACATCATTATCATTTAACTTATTGTTTGAAATCTCTAAAGATGAAATAACGTTTGAGCGAGCAAGAGCACTAACACCTATACCTGTAATATGGGTATGATCCATAAATAATCTTGTGATAGATTTTGTTGTAGATAAAATAACAGCGCCTTCATCGCCAATATTATTATCACTCATGTCTAAACCTTCAAGAGTACTCAACCCAGCAATTGCAGCCACACTTGCGGGACCGATCGGATTATTTGATATATCAAGAGTATAGATAGATGGATTTTCCCTAAGAAAACTTACCACTTTTGGTATGTCTTCATCTTGCAAATGACAAGAGCTTAATTCTAACAAATCTGAATCAACACGATTTTCGATCTCATCTAAACATGGATTGGCAAAAACAGAAACATTGATTAAACAACATAGCAACATAAATAACTTTTTGTACATATTTAACTCCATATGATGTTATAAATAAAATTCGGAACGATATTTTCTAAAGAGGGAAGGAGAGATTTGCCACTTTTAGCCGTCCTCCCGCACTATAAAAGCATTGCGGGATGACGGGCGGGTTTTACAATTTTTTGTCTTCTTTCATTTTCTTCAAAAGACTAGCATAACAATTTTTTATATCTTTTTCTTTGCATATTCTATTTTCATATTTATTTTTTTTCATTCGTTTAATTCCAGGGCCATAATTTCCATCCTTCCAAACTTCTGCAATGCCGCTTGTCACTAATGCATATATCCCAGCTTGTCCGATGTGATTATAAGTGACATCAAGAACATATACTTTACTTTTCGCTAATGCAAAAGCACCTTCATTGTATATATGATTCTTACTTAAACTAAGCAATCCTTCAGGTTCCGTGAACGTTAAATTTGCGAGTGCAATTGCGCCTTCATCATACATTTCGGTCGCATCTAAAAATAAAGCGCCGCCTATTTTTAATTGAGCTAATGCAGCTGCTCCATTATCTCCTAATAGATTGTAAGAAAGATCTAATGCATATAGATTTAGATTCGGTAATTTAGATAATGCACGAGCGCCCTCAGCTGTAATCGCACAACTTTTTGCTTCTAAAACATCTAAGTTACTATTTTTTGCTATTTCTATTACTCCTTTATTGCCTATAGGATTTGACGTAATAAATAAATATTTTAATGCAGGCATTTTTGCAAAAACTGCTGCGCCATTCGGTCCAATATTATTATTTTCTACAGTTAACCAGGTTAAGGAATTATTGTTGGTTAATCCTACCAAATCATTATCATTTAAATTATTACCACTTATGCTTAAAACATGAATCACGTTAGATTGAGCAAGGGCTTTAACACCGACTCCTGTAATATTATTATGTCCCATTTCTAATACCCTAATAGATTTTGTTTTTGATAAAGCAATAGCCCCTTCATCGCCTATATTATTATTGTTGATAATTAAAACTTCTAGATTGCTCAAACCAGCAATAACAGCTGCGCCTTCCGGACCGATCTGATTATCTGATATATAAAGAGAATATATAGATGGATGATTAGTAATAAAAGCTGCAACATGGGGTATGTCTTGATCTTGCAAATGACAAGAGCTTAATTCTAAATTATTTATACCAGCATGTTGATTGATCTCATCTATACAGGTATTAGCAAAAACAGACCCGCTTATTAAACAACACAGTAACACAGATAGTCTTTTGTACATACTTACTTACTCCATATATTAAAACACACAAAAAAATTGTTTTTTATTCCATCATTTTTTCAATTGCTTCTATCGTCTTAGGTGCACCTTCACAGCATTTCGAAAACCGTCATGTTATCAGAATTGACCTGCTCAAAAAAGGATTAATTAAATCGTTAAGTTATCTACACTTGATTTAAAGCCCAGAAATGTATATACCGTATCTATATACATTGATAATGGGTCCATTCAATGAAAACAGCCAAAATATTTAAAAGTGGTAATTCTCAGGCACTAAGGCTTCCTAAAGAATTCCAATTTCATCATAGCAAAGAAGTTGAAATTTTTAGGCGAGGAAAAGATATTGTAATTCGTGAAAAACCTAAAAATTTAAAACATGCCTTTGAATTATTAGCTAGTATGCCAAACGATTTCTTCGCTAAAGAACGCGAAGATCAACCCCCACAAGAAAGGGATTTTTTTGAATGACATTACGTATCTGTTAGATACCAATATTTGTCCCTGCGGACAAAAGCCGCAGGGCTTTTTTTAAAAATAAAATTTTACAGTTTATTGTCTTCTCTCATTCTCTTCAAAAAACTAGCCTTACAATTTTTTATATCTTTTTCGTTACATATGAAGTTGTTATATTTATTTTTTAACAATCGTTTATTTTCATCGCTATAATTTCCATCTGTCCAAACGCTCATGCCGCTTGCGTGTAATGCATCAATTCCTGCTTTTCCGATGATATTCGATCTGACATCGATAAGATCAAATCGATGATTCTTCGCTAATGCAAAAGCACCTTCATCTTTTATGAAATTATGACTTAACATAAGCCACCGTGTAGAACGTTCGGTTGTTAAATTTGCCAGAGCAATAGCTCCTTTATCACTCATACCAATCGCGTCTAAATATAAGATACCTATTGTTCTTGATTCAGCTAACGCAGCTGCGCCCTCATCGCCCAATCGATTGTACGAAAGATCTAAGGCTAATAGTTTCGATAATTTAGACAGCGCTCTAGCTCCCTCAACAGTAATGGCACAACTTTCTGCACCTAAAAAAAAGTCTAAGTTGTTATTTTTTGCAATCGCTATCGCTCCTTTATTACCTATAGGATTTGACGAAACGTCCAAGGATGTTAATGCGGGCATTTTAGCAATAATTGCAGCACCATTAGGCCCAATATTATTATCACTAACCGATAGCACTCTTAGGGAGCTATTGGCCAACTTAACCAGATCATTATCATTTAACTTATTGTTATCTATGCTTAAATTCCAGAGCACTTTTGATTGAGCAAGTGCGCTAACACCCACTCCTGTAATGTTAGTATGATCCATAAATAATTGTGAAATATATTTTGTTTTGGATAAAGCAATAGCTCCTTCATCACCGATATTATTATGACTGAGATCTAAAGCACTTACGGTGCTCAAACTCATTACAGTAGCAATACCTGCTGGACTGATCTCATTATCTGATATACTAAGACCATAGATAGATGGATGATTAGTTATAAAACTCGCAACTATTGGCAAATCTTGATCTTGCAAATGGCAAGAAGATAAATTTAACCAGTTATTCGATTGAACATGTTTATCGATTTCATTTACGCAGGTATTAGCAAAAACAGATACACTTATTAAACTCATTAAACAACACAGTAACACAGATAGCTTTTTGTACATAATTAACTCCATATAATATGACTAAAGTTTAAAAAAATCATTTTATTATAATACTTTTTTTTCACAAGAGAAAATTTATTTGCTTAATGGTATTATTATTAGTATGACCAAAGGTATGAAACCATGAAAACCCAGAAATTATCCATTTCCCTGCCCCAGCAACAATTTGAGTTTATAGAACATTATCAAGCTGAGCATCATTATAAAACTCGCTCCGATGTGATAAAAAAAACTTTGTATCTCTTACAACAGGCTCAATTAGAAGCTTGCTATCGCAGCGCAAACCAGGAAATAGATGATGCTTTTGATATAACTACCTCGGATGGATTAGAAGAAGATGAAACGTGGCGAAATTTATTTTGCTAATTTAGAAATAAATGCTGCTTTAAGGCTTCACTTAGATATTTAGGGATTTTCTGAGACTATTGAAAATCCCTCATCGAAAAAAACGCTTACAGTCCTTACTGCGTCATCATCGCTTCAATGGCTTCTATCGTCTTAGGCGCATCTTTACTTAACACTTCATATCCATTTTTCGTTACCAACACATCATCTTCAATACGAACGCCTATGTTATGCCAACGTTTATCGGCAGATGTATCAGCAGAAATATAAATCCCAGGCTCAACTGTTAATACCATACCAGGTTCTAATTTCCGCCATTGGCCGTTAACCTTGTAGCAGCCCACATCATGCACATCCAAACCCAGCCAATGGCCGGATTTATGCATATAAAACGGTAAATAAGCCTGTTTTTCAATTAAATCAGAAAGCTCTCCTTTCAATATTCCTAGATCGAGCAGTCCTTGCGTCATGATTTTCAGAATAACTTCTTGTGCAGCAGACCATAAAGCACCAGGTTTAATGGTTTCAATAGCGGCAAGTTGTGCTTTTAACACAATGTTGTAAATAGCAGCCTGCTCTTTAGAAAATTTTCCGTTTGCAGGAAAGGTACGCGTGATGTCCGAGGCATAATACTGATACTCACAACCTGCGTCAATAAGCACTAAAGCGTTCTCTGCAATTTTTTTATTATTATCGTTGTAATGCAAAATGCAGGTGTTAACTCCGCTTCCAACAATGCAAGTATAGGCAGGAAAACGCGCGCCATTTTTTTGAAATTCATGGATGATTTCAGCCTCAAGTTCATATTCATTCGTGCCAGGTTTGCAATAACGCATGGCGCGATTATGAGCTTCAGCAGAGATAGAAGCCGCTTTTCGCATGAGATCCATCTCAGCTTCACTTTTTATTAAACGCATTTCATGCAGCGTATGACTGATATCCACTATTCTTACAGGTGCTTGCATGCCGCTACGAATTTTTCCACGAATTTTATTCATGGCAGCTATAATTTTTTGATCTAACCATTCATTTGCACCGAATGCGTAATGAATGTCTTCTCTATTTTCTAATAATTCCAATAATTTTTTATCAAATTCGTCAATAGGGAAAGCTTCATTTGCTAAAAAATCTTTGCATGCGCCGACCTGGCCTGCGCGATAGCCTGTCCATATTTCTTCCTCAGGGTTACGAACACGATTAAATAAGATATATTCACCGCTCTTGCGTTCTGGCAATAACACAGCAATGGCGCAAGGTTCTTCAAAGCCCGTTAAATAATAAAAATCACTGTTTTGTCTAAAAGGAAATTCCGCATCTGCATTTCTATGTAACAAAGATGCCGATGGGATGATCGCGATTCCTTTGCCACCGATAGATTGAATTAATCTTTTTCGTCTTTCAGCAAATTCATTTTGCTTAATCATAAATTTTCCTTAATGCAAGTTATTTTCATTCATGTCTTGTTCTGGTATGTCATTTCTCAATTCATGAAAAATCATCAACGCACTTAATCTTACGTATTCCACTAATTCAAAATAAGCCGTTTCATCTTCTTCATTGCTATCAATATCGCCAAAATTAAGTTGCGCAATCTCAATAATGTCATCCAAGGCTTCTTTTAATTCAGCATTCTCAAGCACTCGATCAGAAATGTCGGATTGCTCTAAACCGGTCAAAAATCCTTGGCACCATAAACCTAACGATTCTGCCCTAACATTAATATCACCATCATCTTCAGGCAAGACTAGGGTAAATTCAAAAGAAAACTCACTCAACTGATGGTACGTTGATTCATACAACGCTTTAAGCACTCCTTCGGCGTTGCGTTTTTTTTTAACTCCAGGAAAAACACTCTGCCAAATATCAAGAGCATCGTCACCGCTTGTTGCACAAATCAAACCACATAATAAACCATGAATTTGTGATGCGTGACAATTAGGCTGAATGTTTTGTAATATATCCGTAAGTTCTGTATAACTTGGTAAGATTAAATCCTGGCTCATAAAAACCCATCCAAAACCGCCATGTTATCAGGAATGACTAGCTTCAGAAAGGATTAACATTTTAATAATAAGGCATAACAAATGAATATATTCACTAAACATCCCAAAAGCATTGGCGAAACTTATTTACAACATCTGTACTTTGCTTCAATTTTTGGCGCAAAAATGGTGGCTGGAGGGCTGGCTTGTATGATTCATGCCATTTTTCCTTTTGTTTTTCAAAACACAGGAAGCCGTATGGCCATTAAATTATCTGAGAAGTTCACAAATCGAGCATCATTTGATCAAAATAAATTGGCTAAGGAGTAACCATGCCTACGATGTCAAATAACCCACAAGGATCCCGTCCCTAGAGGGGACGGAAAAGGTTTGTCTTATTTCGGTACCATCAACTGCGCAAGCCTGACTCCATCTTCTCATTTCACGGCCTTTGGAACAGATTTTTCATTGGTTGAATTATTTTCTTGTAAATTATTCAGTTGCGAATCTTTTAAAGCAGGGGTTCCGGGTTTAAAAAATTTAAATTCATTGTAAGAAGCATGCGCTAACAATATTTTCTCGATGTTATCTCGTCCAAAAATATGAGCGATATGAGAAGGTGTCAAGTGAAACATTTGGGTACTCTGCGAAGTATTTGTTTTGATGTATTCTTCCACTTGCGTTTTTACGTTTTCCCCATAGTTACCGTACTGGAGCAATTGACCTATTGGCATGGCAAAAGCAACTTTTGGATCAGCGCCATATTGAAGCAACAATTCTACGCATTCAGCATAACCTTTTTGCGCAGCAACAAATAATACTGTTTTATCAAAAAAAATTTTATTGGGATCAATCCTAGCCTCAAGAATTGTCTGGACTAATTTTATCTTTCCTTTTTCCGTGGCGTTATACAATAACTTTACGCCACCTTGAACACCCGCATTGAGTAATGTTTTAATAAGCTCGAAATTTTCTTTTTGCACAGCTTCAGATAATAAAGCCTCTCCACCAGGTACTTTATTTTTCACTAATGTCTCAACAATTTCCATGTGATTTCGTTTTGCAGCTAAAGCAACTAGAGAATCAGACACATTTGCTTTAGCGCCAGCATTTAGTAAGGTCTCAACAAGTTCCAGGCGTCCAATTTGCACGGCCAAGTGTAGGGCATTACTTAAATCGCTTTCGATTTTGGGATAAGTCTCCAGCAATGTACAGAGAATATCATTGCGACCCGTCTGCACAGCAACGTTTAATACGGAGAAAATGTGACTATCTCGTTGCTGGATATTATGATCGTTACAAGCTGTCGTTAATGAAGCTTGCACTATTTCTTCTAGCTTATTTTTTAATGCTTCTGGTGGGTTATCACTGTAAAGCTGAATAACTAGATTAGGAATTTGATTTTCAGATACTTCTTCAGGAGAAGGATTTGAACCACCTTCTTTAAGTTCTTTAAGTTTCCTTCCCCGTTCTTTAGCAGTCAATGTGATCTCTTGTACAACTTCATCAATTGATCGACAGTTGGTTAACGTTGAATGATCCGTGAGCTGCCACCTATTTTTATTTTTATCATAAAAGAGATGAATCACGTGAGCATGGAAACTGATGACTAAACCTACTGATTCATCAGAGCCTGTTGTTAAATGAGCTGCTTCTTGCACGGATTTTAAAAATAATTTCAGGTTAACATCTTCGAAACCCGATTCACTATTTCTGAAAAGAGGGTACACGCTGGGTTCATGCAAAGGCGAAGTTCGAGCATCCTTAGAGTCAGGATCATATATTAACTGTTCAATTTTGTAAGTATCCAATCGTTGATATAAAGAAGGTCCTTTTATTTCTAAAAATTCTTTGATTGCATCAGGATTATTATGTGCCCAGATTTGTTCAAAGAAAGCGTTTATTGATAATAACTGCAAAACATCCTCGGGCATTAACTGAATCGGTTCGACATCGTTATCAAGTGAAGTTGTAGCCTGGATTGAAACCAATCCTTCTTTATTTACATTTGCCATAATGACATTTGCTATTGTTTCTTCCATTTGTTTGGGGTCGCTAATTTTTTCCTCAAGCTTTCTGGCAATTTCATTTCTGTATTCTTTAGCAATGGGTATGAGAGAAGTGAATGTAGAGATGTCACTTTTTTTGATTTGGTTAAGAAAATCCATTCTTTTTTCAAATTTGTCATACTCACCACATCGACGTGCTCTCTCAGCCATCAAGGCAATCCCAAAACAAACACCTATGTGGTCGGTTGGAAGGTTTAGACTAGACATTAACTCCATGATAGAAGCGAACTCATCAGATTTTCTTGTTTCTGACATAAGAGCCCTCGCTATTTTGCAATGATTCATAGAGAAAACAAAATGTTATGAATAGATTGCAAAAAAAAATTAACTATTCAATGTGTTATGAAAAACGACCATTGTTTGTACAATTCTAGTATAGCTTAAGTTTACAGCTCGGGGCAAACACAGAGTCCCGCTAGCAACTCGCAAATAATTAATTAAATCATTATGTTAATGGCTTACCATCCATATACCATCGACATTCTTCTTTTCTTACAGATTTCTTTTTAGCATCAGGAGCATTAATAAAATCTTTAATACTTTCCGGTTTATACTGACAGCTCGAGGTCATCGCATGGTCTTTTATACTTTTTGAATTTGGCCCTTTAATCGCAGCATATTGAATGGTATTTTCTATACATTTTCCATCTTTCCAACCTTCTATTTTTGCTTGTACAAAGATGGGAAACATATCTATATAACCAAAATAATAAGTTCCTGGTGTGCACTTACTTAAGTTACCTTCATAGATCAGTTCTTTTTCTTTCATAACAGAAGTCATTTGATTTATGTTTTCATATTTCACATTAAAAAAATTTTCAAACTCCTGTCCAATACTTTTTTCAAAATTTCTTACCTCTGCATCTGTGACTGCGTAAACTCGAGTAGCAAATAATAAAATGAAAAACCATACAGCATGGAAAATAATGTGCTTTTTCATTAAGGTGTTCCTGTTTGATTTCGGGAGATTATAAATAATACCATTAAACGGGTATTCAATATACATCCTCGAATTAAATCGTATTCGACTTTTATAGCGACTACTCCCCAAATAAGCTATAATTCCCGCTTTATAACGCATAAACTCAGGAAGAATGGATTTAGAAATGCGAAGAATTTTATTAATCAGCGACACACATGGAAAACTTGATACCATAAATGAAAAAGTCTCACAAACAAAAGCTGATTTTGTTATTCATGCTGGGGATTTTGGTTTCTATGATGAACAAAGTCTAACTCGTTTAAGCTCGCGTGAACTACGCTTATTAATCTCTCATTCGCCATTTTGGCGTCAATACCAAATAGACAAACAAAGTAATCGTGAAGTACTCATTGATATTGTAAAGAAACACCAATTATTGGGTGATTTCCCTGATTATATTTCGGGAAAAAAACAATTTTCTGTACCCATCTACGCTGTCTGGGGGAATCATGAAGATGTGCAAGTATTAAAAAACCTTAGAAAGGAGTTGAAAATTCATAATTTACACTTGCTAGATGAAAATCATTATTACGAATTTCATCGTGAAGAAAATCTTGAATTTTCTCTTTATGGATTAGGTGGGAATTTTCTAACCACCAATAAACTTTTTGACAAACCTATTGCTGGCAATGGCGGAAAGGTATGGTCTACTTTACATCAATTTGGTGTACTATATAATCACGTTAAACATAAAAATAAACCGTCTCTATTCGTTTCCCATGTGAGCCCAGGCAAGGAACCATTGCTTACTCGCTTGATACTACATTTCATGCCAAATTTTTGGATTAGCGGTCATATGGGAGCACCATTTGCTTGCATATGGAATCAGTTTACCATTCATGAAATGGAGGAGGCATTAAATTGGTTAACAGTTGATACCGTCTTTATAGAAGAACAATATAAATTGGGACATCTATCTGAAGAAGCCATTTTGGCTTACGAAATCATTAAGCGAGAAATCCCAAAAAGTGATGATTGGTTTAAAAAAATGTGGAATATAAACCTGCCCGATGCAAAAGATGGTCATGCAATTTTAATCGTTGAAGATGAGCGATTTTCATTAGAAACATATGCAAATGGAATTAAAATTTGTTAAATTAATGCCAATAAAATTTTATTTTGCTGAAATTTCCACATAAATATAAACAACTGGCTGCTCTGGATTTCCATTTTTCTTCTCAACCCAAGCATCAACAATTCGACCTGATACTATCCAAGCTTTCATATAAGGTATAAGTGCACGCGTTACATATCCAATATGTTGGTCGCCAACAAAAATTTTAATTACTTCCTCGTTACGATTATTGTCAAATTCTTTCCGAAAGCTAACTCGATCATCATAATCAATCTTAAGATTTGATATATATCTATAGCCTGCCGCTTCTAATAAAAACTCAAAAGACGTATTGATTTCGTAAAAAGGATTAACAATAGCAAATCCATCAGAGGGGAGCCGTGCTCCGGTGTATCCTAATAGAGCAAAATCACTTAAATTAGTATTTGGCTGAATCCTAAAGCCTTCCAAGTATTGCGCGTAGTCTGCTCGAGATTTTGGCGGTAATCGTCGCATTAAAGAATCTAACACACCACTTTCATATGTCTCATTTATATTTTGGAACGCTGGATAATATTCAAAGCCACAGCTGCGCGCTTTGAGAAAATCATTTGAATCAACCAAATATTGAAGCTTTATCTTATCATCAACGCGATTCAATTCAGCGACAACATATCGTGTACGCTCTTGATTATCTTGCCAAGTCATTAATAACTTTGTTGGCTCTATTATATGTTCAATAAAATGTTCTATCGAATGAGAACGCATTTGCATTATTACCGTCACCCCATATTAACTATTCAGTTCATGCAATAGTCGCTTATGCCGAAAATTAGTTGAAATACCATCCTAACCCATTGATTAACATGGCGCTCCCTGCGGAATTCGAATCCGCGTTACCGCCGTGAGAGGGCGATGTCCTAGGCCACTAGACGAAGGGAGCGTAACCCTTGCAGAAGGTTAGTTATTCATTTTTACGCTCCGAGCAGCACGTCCATGTGCTAAATGTTGCCATCCTTGGCAACAAGTCGCTAAAAAATGAATAACTAACCTTCTGCAATGAGAATAACTGGCAGCATAGCTTTATACAAGAAAGGTGGTATTATACGGAAATATTTGAATAAGTAACTCAGTGAGGGTAAAAAAATTATTAAGTTGTTAAAAGGGTTTATAAATCAGTTTAAAAAGGCTAAACCCAAGGAAAAAATTAAACCTATTATCATTCCACGTGCAGACCATACGATTTCACGCAATGCTATCAGCCGTAATGCGCTAAAAGTGCTCTATCGTTTACATGAATCAGGCTACAGCGCCTACCTGGTGGGTGGCTGTGTTAGGGATATGCTTTTAGACAAAAAGCCCAAAGATTTTGATGTGGCAACGGATGCTCATCCTGAAGAAATCCGTAAAGTTTTCAAAAATTGTCGTTTGATTGGCCGGCGTTTTCGCTTGGCCCATGTGTTTTTTGGGCGGGAAATCATAGAGGTTGCCACCTTTAGAACCCACCATGAGAACGCCGAAGAACAGCATGGCAAAATGCAAAATGGCATGATTATACGAGACAATGTCTATGGCACCATTGAAGATGATGCATGGCGGCGCGATTTTCGTATGAATGCGCTTTATTACAATATTGCTGATTTTTCTATTGTCGATTACACCGGCGGTATGCAAGACATTAGCGATAAAGTATTGCATATGATTGGCGAACCGGAGCAGCGTTACCATGAAGATCCCGTGCGTTTATTAAGGACGGTGCGATTTTTAGCTAAACTCGACATTGGTATTAGTCCTGAAACCGAAGAGCCTTTGATACGTCTGAGTTATCTTTTAGGTCATGTTTCCTCCGCCAGACTCTATCAAGAAGTATTAAAATTTTTCCAAGAGGGCGCCTCCCTCAAAACAGTACAACTGTTGCAGAAATATAACTTGTTTGTACAATTGTTTCCGCTGACGGCTGAAAGTTTAAAAGATCCAAAAGCTAAACAATTTATTGAAGAAGCACTAGATAATACGGATAAGCGGGTTCAAGGTGAAAAATCCGTTTCGCCGGCTTTCTTATTTGCGATTCTTCTATGGCATCCCTTTGTAAAAGAAGTTGCCTCTTATAACAATGAAAAACTGCCGCTTTTTGTGATCCACGACAAAGCACTGCAACATGTTCTGAAGCAACAAACTCAAGTATTGGCCATTACACGCGTTATGCAAGTCACCATTCGTGAAATTTGCACGTTACAACATCGCTTAAGCCAACGCAGGGGTACACAGCCTTATCGTTTATTAGAGCATCCACGTTTTCGCGCGGCTTATGATTTACTTATCATACGAGCTAATTCCGATGAATCTATCAAAGAATTATCCGAATGGTGGACCCAGTTTCAAACCGCGCTACCGGAGCATCGTGAACGGATGATGAAAGAAGTGCAAAAAACTTCACCGCCAAGAAAGCGTAAATTCAAAAAATTTCCGCCTAAAACAAAATAAAACCGGTCCTGGATCAGCGATTCCCACTAAACAAGGTTAACTATTCATCTTTACGAAGCGAATTGGCAGCCGCTTTTTTGGCAAAAGCCGCTTCTTCTTTAGCATTTTTTACAGACTTCCACTCACCACGCTCGACTGACTCCAAGAGATCTTGTTCCTCTGGGTCAAGTTTTACATTAAAAACATCTCTTTTTTTCTTCATAATTCACCTCTTTTGCCTAAGTACTTTTTAGTAAGTTTTCGGCTCGGTACAATAGTTTTAAGAAATACCGTATGTTTATCCTTTCTTACAAACGGTACTAAATAGACATATCCATTCATATCTATAATATAAATCTCCTGATTCGGATATTTTTCCTTATTATGCCAGAAGCATGATGAAAGAAGTGCAAAAAACTTCACCGCCAAGAAAGCGTAAATTTAAAAAATTTTCCTCTAGACAAAAACCCAAACAATAGCATATTATTTTTATTCTAATAACACATTTGTATAATAAAAAGACAAGGCATTCAACATGCAAAATTGCAATCCTGAAAGTAAAAATAGTAGCACAAAACTTTTTTTTACTATAACCGGTGATACTGAAAATGAGATAAGGCAAAATTATCGAAATTTACAGATTACTCTTGAATCTTTCCCTGATTACGCAGGGGCAGCACGTACTAAGGCTGCTGAGGGTTTATTGAGACCTGGTGAGACCGAAGAAATCGAAAGCCAAAGGTTAAAAACCAGCTACGAGAGGAGTAAAGAGTTTTTTCAATCTTATACAAAAGGCAGCTTTAAGATACCTGAATATATCATTGTTCCACCAAAGGTATGGGAGAATCAAATAAGAGCTTTCCAGGCACAAGGAGAGGAAAAAAGTACAGCGCCTTCAAGCTCAAGCGCCGCACAAAATCAAGGAGAAGAAAGAGCAATAGGCCAGAGGCATATCTAATTAGAACCTTGACTTGAATTTATCATTCAACCAGTTGATCATAGCTATGTGATTACCTGGTTGAGATAAAATGGCAAAAAAATTACCAAATTTCACGCAAATACGCGAACTTCATAAAGCAGGCTTACTCGATGAGGCCGAGGCAGGCTATCTTGCTCTTTTGCGTGCGGAGCCCAAAGATCCAGAAATATTGCATTCATTAGGTGTAATCCATACCCAGAAAAAAAACTTCAGCCAAGCTATTATCTATTTAGAAAAAGCCATAAACGCAGCGCCCAACGATCCAGCCATTACATTGCATCTTGCCAATGTTTTAAAACTTCAAGGTCTGTATAGCCAAGCTATTCAACTTTTGGAAAACACCTTAAAAATCCACCCTGATTATCCACCGGCTTTCAATAATCTGGGCACTGTTTATTATGCGTTAGGCAAACTTGATGATGCGATCCAAGCTTATAACAATGCTATTAAAAAATATCCTGGTTATGTGGATGCTTATTATAATTTAGGATTAGCACTTAGCAAAAAAAATCGTTTTGAAGAAGCCATAAAGACCTATCAACATTTATTATCATTAAGCCCTGATCATCAAGCTGCGCGTTTTCATTTAGCTTGTCTTTATATGCAAGAAAATAATATTAACGATGCGCTTAAAGAATTTTTTATCATCGAAGCTGCGCAACCTTATCATTTTGAAACACAAACGAACCTTGCGAGTTGCTTTTTAAAACAAGGTTTAATCAATGAAGCAAAAGACCATTATTTAAAAGCTATAGAATTAAAACCTGAAGATACGCAAATTCTTTTTAATTTGGGCGTGATTAATATGCAACAAGGTCAGGTTGATCAAGCGATACAGTTTTATCAACAAGCAACCTTAGTGAACCCTGATTTTTTTGCTGCTCACAATAATTTAGCCGTAGCCTTTTTAGCAAAAAAACATGTAGGTTATGCCTTAAAACATTTTCAGGAAGCTTATCGTTTGCAGCCGAAAAGTAAAGCTCTCGAATATACCATAAAAATGCTTTCGGAAAATGAACCCTTGCTATCAGCACCGCCTGAATATATTCAATCTTTATTTGATGCTTATGCTGATCATTATGAACCGCATTTATTGAACGCGCTTGAATATAAAATTCCAGAAATTTTTCAGAAAACATTATCTAACGTCGACCACAAAAACCTGGATATTTTAGATTTAGGTTGCGGCACTGGCTTATGTGGGGTGGTTGTTAAGCCTTATGCAAAAAAATTGTTGGGCGTTGATTTGTCGCCAAAAATGTTGGCGGTAGCTTCTGAAAAACAAATTTATGATTAATTAATTACTCAAGATTTAACAGCTTATTTAGCCGATAAACACGAACAATTTGATTTAATTCTTGCGGGTGATGTATTTGTTTATATGGGCGAGCTGAATACGATCGTAAACCTTGCTTATAAAGCTTTACGCAAGCATGGTTTACTTATTTTTAATACTGAAATTGATACGGAATCCGATTATAAAATGAATCAATCTGGCCGTTTTTCTCATAAAAAATCTTATTTGGATTCACTTGCAAAGGAAAATCATTTCAACATACGGAACTATCAAACCTGTCTTACCCGTATGCAAAACAATGAAGCTGTCTATGGACATTTGTATGTATTACAAAAGGAATGATTATGCTTAAAAAATGCCTGTTATTTCTATGCATTGTTGTTCTCACTGCATGCTCTAACCAGGGACGCATACAGCCGCGCGGCACAAATGATTTAATCCGCGAAACATGGATTTATCAAATGAATATCAATCCTAATGTTTGGCTTAAAAACGCTGACCCTTGGTTTTTAACGGGAGAACCTAATCTTGCCGAACAGCAATCTGCGACTGCTCCACTTTATAAGGCTATTACGACTAGTACCGTTCGAGTTCCTGATTTTACTCAAATAGTGGTTGCGGGTGATTATCAAGTGCAAATCGTAGGAGGCCAAGCGCATAACAGCGTTTATATTTTTGGGCCCAATGCTGATGCTCAGCATGTTTCGGTTGAACTACGTGATAACAAATTAATATTAACACAAAGCAATAAACCCACAGGCACCATACGTAATGTCATCGTACGCATAGGTATGCGTAATTTACGAAGTATTGAAAACATGGGCACAGGTTTAGTGATGGGAAGAGACATTACTTCCGATAAATTAAGAATTATTGCCGGCGGTGCGGGATCGGTTTTACTTGTTGGCAATATGAATCTTAAAATTGTCGAACAACAAGGCATGGGCACGATCACCGTATTGGGAGCACAAAGTCCCAAACTTAATGTGACTGCACTAGGCCCTGGCAATGTTAATATCAGCGGCCGAGTTGGTATAGAAAATATTTTACATAAAGGCAATGGGACCGTTCATATAGTAGGCGCAGACACCGATAGTTTGTGCATTAATACTGGTGGCAATGGTCTTACAACGGTCTATGGTTATGTTAATTTAAAAAAGGTTTTTTCTGATAATGGCAGTCGAGTTTATGTAAGTTGGGTTTACAATCAAGAACAACTCAATGTGATGACAAGAGGCAAATCTATTGTAGGTATAGCAGGTGGCGCCTATAATCTCGATGTAAAAACGTTTGGTTATTCTTGTTTCTTAGGTGAATACTTACGAGCTGAAACCGTTTATATCAGTACTAAAGATAAATCGCATGCTGATATTACGGCACGTCAAAAAATATTTGCAACGGCTGTCAATCAGAGCGGCATATTATATTATGGTTCGCCTGCGATTCTCACAAAATTCGTTTCACAACAAGCGACTATTTTTAATGTAGGCCCTCATCAAAGAGACCTTAGCCTTATCATTCCTAAACCGTTAAGAAACAACACAACCTGAGCGAGGTTCAGCATGGTCTTGCTGTCGTTCAAGAAAATGTTTTTTAACTTGTTTTGTAAATAAGCCTAATTCAGCTCTTGCTGTTTTTTCTTCTTTTGTATATTTATTTAATTTATATTCTGCTTTAACATTTTGGTACTGCTCTAAAAGCTTTGTGTTTTCTTCTACGCATTTTTTAAGTTTATCTCTATCTTCTTTGTGATCGCGAAGTTCTAGACGTGC